>JAKEGQ010000086.1 GCA_022615475.1 Candidatus Methylomirabilota bacterium
AGATAGGACTGGGGATTCTGGATCCACTGGATGAGCCATCCGGGTTCAACCTTGTTGGCAATCCGGATGAGCTCCGGGCCCACCTTGGCTGCCTCCTTGTACCCCTCGACCGGATGACACCCATAACAGCCCAGGATCTCGAACATACCGATCCCCTGGGTCAAGACAGGGGCCAGGTCCATCCATTCCACCTTGGCCTCCTGGCCCTCGCCTGTCTTGATCGCGGCGGTGAACTCGGTCCGGTCCAGGTGGCATTTCCGGCACGACGACTGGATCATCTCACCCCGCAGGAGCGGGAATTCCCACAGGATGCTGGGGCTGCCACCGTACTCCCTGCCGAGGCCATGGGGAGTATCAGGGATCCGACCCTCAACCCTCCGTTCGAAATCGAGAGCCGTCCCCTGACCCTCATGGCAGACCGTACAACCGAACCGACTCACGGGGTGTTTCCCCAGGATGGCCTCGCGATTCGGGTGGGTCCGAAAGGGTGGCGGGGCGTTCTCGAATCCGGGCCGGTCGATCCCGAGATGACAGGTCTCGCACCGGTCGACCCGGAGGACGAAGACGTCAAATTCATTCCTATCCAGCCCGTCCAGCACCACCTGTTTCACTTCCAGCGGGCGGGACCGGATGGCCTCAAGGCGCTGTTCCAGGCGGAGGACCTCCGCGGTGGCTCCCTTGATCTTCTCCCGCACCTCTTGCGCGGCCCGGTCGAACTTCTTCACGCGTTCCTTTGCCGCCTCGAGCTTTTGCTTCGCGTCCTCCGCCTCAGGCTCGAGCTTGCGCTCGAGCTCCTTCAGCCGGTCCACTTCGGCCTGCTCGGCGGCAGCGTCTTTTCCCTCATGTTTCGCCTTGTCACGCCAGTAGTACGCCTCGTCCAGCTCACTCCGGGTAAATCGTAGCTCCTGATTGATGTCGTCATACGTCGCCTTCAGTCCCGCGACCTCCCGGACGGCGGCCTGATAGTCCGGTCCCCGTCGGGCCTCCTCGGCCCATCTGAGCTCCTCACGTAACTTCTCGAGGCTCGTCTGTGCCTCGGGCTGATTCAGGCGCGCGCGGGCCCCCTCCAACTCCTGCTGGATCATCTGGTATTCCACCTGCTTGAACGCGGTCTGGTATCGGATCCAGGGTCGCCGCGAGATCGACTCGTCCCACAGGGCCCAAACGGTCGACGCGACCAAGACCATGCTGGAGATGAAGAAGATGCCCCGGAGCGAGCGCTTTTCGTCGGGCACAAACTGCCGCCGCGGCATCGGGTAAATTGCTCCTCGCGTGAAGTCGCTACGGACCGGTGCGGTCAGACATTAAACCAGGGGGTGACCCAGATATATTTAATATTGAAGGCGATGCGCAAAAACATCTTAATGGGGAGCCCCAGCATCGTGAGAAGCAGGAACGCGACGATCCCGTATCGCAGGGGGCCCAGCTCCTGCAGGATCGGGCTCGTCTTGCTCTTCCGGAACCAGAAGGCCACCGGCAGCACGATCAGGTAGAGGATGACCAGGGTCAGTCCCAAGAGCTCCACATCAAGGATCTTGGGATTTCCCAGAAGCTTGAACGGTCCCCAGTACGGCAGATCGACATTCGTCAAGGCGACGACCTTGTGCGGGTCCCACACCTCCCAGGGCCAGAAGAGGTTCCATCCCGGACCCCGGAGAAAGACCCCGGTGACGATGAGGCTGACCCAGAGGACCAGAAATCCAAAGAGAAACGTGGTCACCGCAAACTTCCGCTCCTGGAACGTGTAGTAGCCGTTCCCTTTCGGATTGATATCGATGAACGGGATCACCATCAGCCCCACGATGATCAGGGTAGGAAGGACCACGCCGGCCATCCACGGGTCGAAGTAGACGAGCATCTCCTGGAGACCCAGAAAGTACCATGGGGCCTTCGACGGGTTCGGCGTGTTCGTTGGATTGGCCGGCTCCTCCATGGGGGCGTCGATGCCGAGCGACCAGACCATTAGCAGGGCCATGAGGATAATGGAGCAGACAAACTCCGACCGCACGAGGTAGGGCCAGCAATGGACCTTGTCCTCGATCGGCTTGATCTTGGGCTTCGGCGCTGCCTTCGCCTTTTCGGCTACCGCCGCCCGGCCTGGTGCCTCTGCCATCCCTCACCCTCCACTGGGAAACGGGTGCGATGCCTCGGGTGCCTTAGAGCGGACCCGAGATTCCTCCGTCCTTCCGAATGCGCCAGAAGTGGACGATCATCAACAGGCTGGCCAGGATGGGTAAAAAGATACAGTGCAACACGTAAAACCGGAGCAAAGTCGGGGGGCCCACGATCGTCCCGCCCAGGAGAAAGGCGCGGGCATCGTACCGTGGCGTCACCCCCGCCAGGTGGGCGAAGGGACCCTCGTGGCCCAGCAGCGGCGTCGCCCTGGCCATGTTGGTTCCCACCGTGACCGCCCAGATCGAGAGTTGGTCCCACGGGAGCAGATACCCTGTGAAGGAGAGGAGCAGGGTGAGGGTGAGGAGGATGACCCCGATGACCCAGTTGAACTCACGCGGCGACTTGTAGGAGCCGGTCATGAAGACCCGAAACATGTGGAGCCACACGGTGAGGACCATGCCGTGGGCCGCCCACCGGTGCATGTTGCGGACGAGCATCCCGAAGGGCACGTCGAACTGGAGATATTTCATGTCGGCATAGGCGTACTCCGCCACCGGCCGGTAATAAAACATCAGGACCACCCCCGTCACCGTCAGGACGAGGAAGAGGAGAAAGGTGATCCCCCCCATGCACCAGGTAAACCGGATACGGATGGCATGGCGCCGGACCTTGGGCGGATGGAGATGCATCCAGACGTTCGACATGATCTGGAGCGTCCGGTTCCGCGGGGTGTCGGCGTAATCATGGCGGAACATCGAGCGCCAGACCTGAGATTCGAGGATCGTCTTTTTCAGATCCTTGAGCCGCTTGAACATGTCCCCTCCCTCGTGGATCCCCTACACCCTGAGGAGACTCTCCGGGTATTGTTCGTCCGGGTCCTCACCCGGCCGCATGCTGTACAGGATCGATCTGTCGACCAACAGGTCCCCTTCCGGGCCGAGCGTGAGCTTCACGCGGTCCATGGGGCGCGGGGCTGGTCCCTCGTAATTGAAGCCGCTTATGTAGTAGCCGCTGCCGTGGCAGGGGCATTTGTACTTCCGGTCGGCCGGGATCCAGTTCGGCGTGCACCCGAGGTGAGTGCAGATGGCCAGCATGGCGAAAAAGCTCCCATCTTCGTACCGGACGATCCAGGTGCGGTGAGATTGCTTGAACCGGTCATCCACCGTCCCCGGTTGGTAGGTATCCGGCCGGCCGGCGTTGAACCGGGGGTCCGGCTCGAACAAGACCCGCGGGAACATGAAGCGTAGGAAGGCAACCGAGACGGTAGAGAGAAAAGCCAGCACCCCGCCCCACGCTGTCAGGGAGAGGAAATCCCGCCGCGACCAGATCGTCGCCTCGCCTTCCTCCTCGGCCTCAGCGCCGAGCTTCCCGATGTCCACTCCGGTGTCCCTGGCCACCGCTTTCCTGATTCCCCTAATCAGACGAACACCCCACCCGCTCCTCCTGGGCGGGGATGCATCTCGTCAGTAGTGATGTTGTCGAGGGCTGGATCGACCTCTTGAGGGTGCTCTTTTTCTCCTTCTCGGTCTCTTTTTCTAACGAGAAGTACCGGTAATGTCAAGAGCAAAAGCGCCCCCTCACCCCGTGCGGCGCGCTGGGTGTCCGGCCCCGCCTGAGGCGAATGAGCTCCGGCGGGCTGCCCCCGCGCCGTTCGGGGATCCCACCCCTCACTCCGCCGCCGCCGTCTTCCACAAGTTGATGGCCAGGCACGTGACGGCCACCAGCCCGATCATCCCCGAAAAGCCGAAGGCAGCTTGCGCAATGAGGGTGCTTCCGGGAACCGCGTCGATGAGACTCGACGGGACAAGCACAGGCAGTATGCGGCAGGCCGCCGCTGTACTCCCCAGCCAAAAGGTTGCATCGACTAATCGGACACTGGCCACACGTCGCTTCCTCAGCAAGCCTGGGATCACACGGACCGACACGCCGAAGATCAGGTGGGTGATGAAGCCCAGGAGGACCATGTGCCGGATGGCGTCCGTGGCGATCGGCAGCGGGTTCCCCAACAGGCTGGCCCCTCCGACGAGCATCTCGAAAAGTGCGGCAAGGACGAGCCAGACGTACGCCACATACACCAATCGTTCAAACCGGCCGAATTCTCCATAATCCGGCAGGCCCCACCGTGTGGGCCGCTTGTCGGGGAGCGGCGCGACCTTCCGGTTCACCGTCCACGCATCCCGGCACCGGGTCAGGATGTCCAGCTGCCACACAAACCAGAGGATGACCCCTCCCTTGAGGAGCGACCCTAGACTGGATACGATGCGGGCGATCTCGGCATCCAGTCCGGAAACGAGTGGCATCGATGGGATCACCTGGAGGCCCAGGCAGACGAGATAGGCGTATGCCGCCCCGCGGACCGGCCAGTCTGGAGCACGGAGTGTGAGATACAAGGGGAGCATGCGGACAGAAAAGGCGAAAGCCACGGGAAGCAACACGAGACCAATGAAGATCTCGATGCCGAATTGATTCCAGGCCGGGTCCATCACCATGTCCCCGCGCCGAGCCATGTCAAAGAGCATCAGAAGATTGATTGAGGCATACAGGACCCAGCCGGCCAACATGGTCACGAAAAAGGGCCGAACCGACAGGAGCGCCGGTTGCCTCTTGACATCTCTGACCCCGCGCAGAGTCCGGAGAAGCAGGGTCACGTAGGTTCCTATCCCGCCCCACTCCAAGAGACCCGAACCCACCACGGCCCAATACGCGAAGGCGCTCTCGCCGCGATACGCGAGGGTCGGATGGGCAAGAGTGCGAAGGATGAGGCCCCCCGCCATGAGCCACAGGATCGGGTGGAGCCATCGGGGGTTGGCTATCGGCACGCTCGCCAGCCGCGGAATAATGTGCAGGCTGATCCCAATGATGAAGAGACCGGCCCAGCCGACGAGTTGTACGTGCCCATGCGTCTGGACCAGGCCGGCAAACCCCCTCCCGAGGGAAAAATCGAATCCAATGATAAACGCCAGATGGGCGCCGATGGCAAACCCGGCAAATACTGCGGTGGCGAGGGCCACCCAGATGTAGCCGATCTGAAACTCGGCCTGTGTGGTTTTGGGATCGGAAATAACTGGGAGGGCACTCATTTCTTTCTCTCGACAAAACGGGGGAGGGGATGCGTTATAGACCAGAGAAGCGGGTCAACCGGCGGATGAATCGTCCATCACGAAATTCTCCGGCGAGGCGCATGGGCGTGCCTCCCTTCGAGAGTCAATTGCCACCGACGCTGCGGGGGCGCTAGGACTGAGCTTTTCTGGCTGCCTTGCGGGAAGATTGACGCGGGGCCTGCCCCTGCTTCCGATGGATGAGGGCCCGCAAGAGATCAGTCTTCGTAATGATGCCGACGAGGATTTCTCCCCTGACGACCGGGAGGCCCCCGATCCGGTATTTCAAGAGGAGGTGGGCGGCCTCTTCGACCGACGCCTCGCGATGGATGGTCACGACCGCGCGGGCCATCACCTCCCAGATGCGGACCTTTTCGGCCAGGTACGGGATCTCGTGCATCTCGAGGCTCGCCGCCCGGGAGGGAAGCGCGTGCCGGAGGTCCCGGTCGGTGACGATCCCGACCAATCGACCCTGTTCCACGACCGGCAGGTGCCGGATCCGGTGCTCGCGAATAATGCGCCAGGCGGTCCGCAGCGTCTCCTGCGGCGAGATGGTCACCGGTCGCCGCCGCATCCAGTCTTCAACGCGCATCCGCGTCTCCCTATGAAACCCTTCAAGCCGCGCATGTCGCCGACCGCTTTTCGATCACGACAGGCGTAGGATACCCCGCTCTCCTCCGAGACACAAGGCCCATTTGCATGCGAGTTTCATGGGGTGTTCAAACGACTGCGGCCCCGGCCCACCTGCGAGCGTGGCCAGCCTGAGGTGGAGCCTGAGAGACGTCCGCGGCGCTCAGATGGTGGGACGACGCAAGAGTCGAAGGCCGTTCAAGACGACGAGCAGGGTGCTCCCCTCGTGACCCACGACGCCGACAGGAAGGGTCATCCACCCGATCAGGGTCGAGGTCACCAGTCCCAGGATCACCAGCCCCGCGAACCCGAGATTCTGCAGAATCACCCGCCGGCAGCGGCGGCTCAGCTCCAGGGCCCGCGGGAGCTTCGTCAGGTCGTTAGCCATCAGGACGACATCCGCGGTCTCGAGCGCCACATCGGTCGCCGCCCCGCCCATGGTCACTCCGACGGTCGCCGCGGCCAGGGCCGGTGCATCATTGACGCCATCCCCGACCATCGCGACCGCACCGCGGGTAGCGACGAGGTCGCGGACCGCCGCCACCTTCTGCTCCGGCAAGAGTCCCGCGCGCCACTCGGAAATCCCGATCTCCGCCGCGACTGCATTGGCGACTCGCGCATTGTCCCCGGTCAGCATCACCAGATGGGTGATCCCCTGGCGCCGGAGCTCCTCCACGACCCGGCGGGCTGCCGGCCGGACCGTATCAGCGACCGCGATCAACCCGAGCGGGTGCTCGGCGCCGACTACGATGACGGTCTTCCCCTGAGACTCGAGCGCCTGGATCCGCGACAGCACCACGCCATCGAACCCTACGCCGGTCTCGCGCATCAACCCCTGATTCCCCACCCAGACACGCCGTCCCTGCACCACCCCGCGGATCCCGCGCCCCGGGAAGGTCTCGATCTCTTCAGCCGGAATAACGGGCAACCCCTTCTCGCCCGCTGCGTCAACCACCGCCTTGCCCAGATGATGTTCCGAGCGGACCTCGACGGCAGCCGCCAGACCAAGCACCGCAGCACCGTCCTCCTGGTTCAGCGGAACGACATCGGTCACGCGCGGCTTGCCCTCGGTCAGCGTCCCCGTCTTATCGAGCGCTACGACCCGGACCGCTGCCGCCTGCTCGAGGGTGATCCCTCCCTTGAAAAGGATTCCGTCGCGCGCGCCGCCGGCAATCGCGGATAGGACGGCCGCCGGGATGGAGATCACGAGGGCGCAGGGCGAGGCGACCACTAAGAGCGTCATCGCCCGATAGAAGGTCAGCACGAAGGGCCATCCGAGAAAGAGCGGCGGGATCATGACGAACAGGGCCGCACCCCCCAGAACCACCGCCGTGTAGTAGCGGCCGATCCACTCGGTCAGATGCTGTGCCTCGGCCTTCTGACTCTGCGCCTCTTCCACGAGGCGGATCACGCGGGCGAGGGTGCTTTCGGAGGCCGGACGGCTCATCCGGATCTCGAGCACTCCCTGCTGATTGAGGGACCCGGCGTACACCCCATCGCCCGGCCCCTTCTCTACCGGGATCGACTCGCCCGTGATGGGAGACTCATCGACCCCCGACCGCCCCGCCAGCACCTCCCCGTCGATCGGGATGCGCTCCGTGGGCCCGACGATCACGATCTCACCCACCCGGAGCTCCGCGACCGGCACGCGGACCTCTTCACCGTTGCGACGGACGCGGGCGTCTTCAGGACTGAGCGCCATCAGTTGAGTGATGGCCCGCCGTGTCCGGGCCATCGCGAACGACTCTAATGTGTTCGAGAGCGAGAAGAGAAACATCAGCACCGCCCCCTCCTGCCAGTAATCGATCGTGGCGGCGCCGACGGCTGCCGTCACCATGAGCAGGTTGACGTCAACGGTTCGTTCGCGCAGGGCGGCGATAGCGTTCCTGGTGCTGTAGTACCCGCCGGACAGATATGCGAGGACAAAAAAGGCGAGTGAGACAACCCGGGGAACCCCGGAGAAGAGCTCGAGGAGTGTGCCTGCCACCACGGCGAGCAAGCAGACGGCGGTGAGGACCGCCATCTGGCGCCGTTGTGACGCCCCGGCATCCTCGGGGGCAGGCCGCGGCGCAAAGCCGGGCTCCGCCGCCCGCCGCTCGACCACATCCTTAGGCTGCGGGCAACATGAAATCTCTACTCGGTGCGTCATCGCCCAGTTCCGTTCATCTTCGGGAGGCACCGGCCGGCGTCGGCCAGTGCCTCTCTTGTGTGATTGTCAGCAATTATTGTCGCCGATTGAAGTGGCGGGTGCAAGGCCCCTGACCCCTCCCTACTCGCGCCGCCGGTCCCCATACCATAGCATGATTCGGGCCGGATCGCCCCTCTCCATGCAAGATCAAGACCGCCCTCCCTCCACGGATTCGGTTGACCCCGGATGGCCTCCGGGCATATAGTACGATGCAAGTTTCTGTCACCCCCTGAGGAGGGAGACGACGAAATGAGCGAGATACAGGTGCATGGGTTTCTCTATTTCCGGGTTCCCCAAGGGCTGCGCACACCCGAGATGAGGGAGCAGGTCCGGCGTGCGACGGAAGAAGCCCAGAAATTCCCAGGAATCGTGGCGCTGTACCCCTACAGCCTTGTGGGGCTCCGCGCCTCGGCGGACCTGGGATTCTGGCTGGCGGCGGATGAGATCGAAGCCTATCAATGGGTGGGCGGCCGCTTTCTCCAGACGAACCTGGAGCTGACCGCGAGCCTCTGGGGGTACGTGCGCCCCTCGCAGTACACCGGCCAGAGCGGCATTAGCGTCAAGGTACCAGGGGAACGGAAACGGTATCTGGTGGTCTACCCGTTCATCAAGACCCACGACTGGTACCAGCTCTCTGCCGATGACCGGCGGGCCATGATGAAGGATCACGCGCGGGTGGGGCACGCCTTCAAAGAGATCGACCAGGTGCTGGTCTACTCCACCGGGATTGCCGACTGGGAGTTCGTGGTGGGATACGAAACGGATGACCTCAAGCGCTTTTCCGAGCTGGTCACCGCGCTCCGGAGCACGGCGGGGCGACTGTACACCCGCCGCGACACCCCGATCTTCACCGGGCGGTATCGATCGCTCCAGGACGTGCTCCGTGAAGTCTTCGGCGAGGGAGATTTCCAGTGAAGGGCCGCCCCATACCCGCTGATCCCGTGCGCGCCGATGTCCCGGGACCCCACGCAGCTTCGTGAGGTCTGTTTCTCCCTCCTCGAGGAGAACCGGATCATGACCCTCGCAACCTGGGGACCAGACGGTCCCTGGGCCACCCCCGTCATTTACGCCTGGGAACCCACCTCGCCGGGGGTCTCCCTCTATTTCATGTCCCGTCTCTCCACCCGCCACGCGCAGAACATATCGGCCCGACCCCGAGTGGCTGCGGCCATCCATCCCAACGAAACCCGACCCCTTCGGGGTCTCCAGATCGAGGGGACGGTGGCGCTCTTGCGGGAGACAGAGGCGCTCCGGGCCATCCGGATCTACCTCCGCCGGTTCCCCAAGGCCCGGAGACGTTTTTCCATTCGGGCCGTGGTTCAGGAAAGCCTCGATCTCCGCTGCTTTCGGTTCCTGGTGGAGCGTGTCTTTGTCCTTTCCGAGGAACACTTCGGATGGGGAAATCGGATCATCCTCGAACTCGCCTCCCAACCCGAGACGTAGGTCCGCCACCCGTGCAGGCGAGACCCACCCCTGTTGGAGCGAGTCATGATCTATCCCAGCATGCTGTTCCTGCACCTCCTGTCGGCGGTCGTGTGGATCGGGGGAAACGTCCTCTTTTTCGCCGTGGCCCCGCGACTCCGGACGACTCCCCCCGCCATGCGCGAGCTCGGCAGAACGTTCCGGGTCCTCTCCTGGTTCGCCTTCGCCCTGCTGCTCGCAACGGGGGCGTATTTGGTGCAACGCGGATGGGACTGGCGTGGATGGCCCCTGTCACTGAAGCTCACGCTTGTGGGCATCGCCCTTGTGCTCAAAATCCTCCATGACTTCTGGATTGCGCCCACCGCCGCTCGCCGAAAGGGAGGCTACTTCACGGCCGCGCTCCGGATCGGACGGACGAACCTGATCCTGGGCATTGTGATTCTGTATCTGTCGGTCCGGATGCGCGGGTGAAGCGACATGGTGGGAAACATGCGTGAGCGGATTCTCAACGCAGCCTGCCGAAAGCCTGTAGACACGACGCCGATCTGGATCATGCGTCAGGCGGGCCGGTACCTCCCGGAGTACCGACAGCTTCGGGAAAGACACTCGATGGAGGAGATCTGCCGGGCCCCGGAGCTCACGGTCGAGGCCACGCTCCAGCCGCTCCGCCGCTTCGATCTCGATGCCGCCATCTTGTTCTCGGATCTCCTGGTCCCCCTCTGGGGGATGGGGGTGTCCTTTGATCTGGTCGAGGGGAGAGGCCCCGTGTTGCAACAGGCCCTCACACCACCCGAGCTGGCCGCGCTGCCGCCCCTGGATCTCGGCGGGGTGGAGTTCACCTTTCAGGCCATTCGTCTCCTCCGCCGCGAGCTGGATCGTCCGCTCATCGGCTTTACCGGCGGACCTTTCACCTTCGCCTCCTATCTGATCGAGGGCAAGCCCTCGCGCGACTATCCCCGGACGCGCGCTTTCCTTCACGCCTATCCTCGGGAGTGGGAGAGTTTGATGAAACGACTCGCCGATAATCTCGCCCTGTACCTCAAGGGGCAGATCGAGGCGGGGGTCCAGATGGTCCAGATCTTCGATTCCTGGGTGGGTGTCCTTTCGGCGCAGGACTTCCGCGAACGGGTCAAGCCCTATCTGAACGCGCAGCTCGAGCAGGTCGGTAATGGGGTCCCTCGGATCTACTTCAGCACGGCGAGCGCTCACCTCTTCCCCGAGTTCGTCACGTTACCCGTGGAGGTGATGGGGGTGGACTGGCGGATTTCCCTGACTCAGGCGAAGAGCATCTTCGACAACACATACGTCCTTCAGGGGAACCTCGACCCGAGCCTGCTCCTCGGCCAAGAAGAGGACCTGCTGGCGAAGGCCTCGACGATCGTGAGTGAAGGGCGGATGCTCGTCGGCCACATCTTCAACCTCGGCCATGGTATCCTTCCCGCCACCCCGCCAGAGCGAGTCGCGCGCCTGGTGGATTGGGTCCACGCCCAAGGAGCCAGAGGATGATCGGGGTGCTGCTCATGGCCTACGGGACGCCGAGGAGCCTGGACGAGGTGGAGGCGTACTTCACCCATATCCGCCGGGGACGGAAGCCAACCGAAGATGAGGTCGGGGAGCTCACCGAACGCTACCAGGCCATCGGGGGAGTGTCGCCGCTCACTCAGATCACGGAGTCTCAGGCCAAGGCGCTTCAGGACGCTCTTGATCGAAGGGCGCCGGGGCGCTTCCAGGTCTCTCTCGCCATGAAACACTCCCCGCCCTTCATCGCCGAGGTCGTCGCGGGGATGGCCCGGGACGGCGTTCGCGAGATGGTGGCCCTGGTCCTGGCTCCCCATGAATCGAAAATGATCATCGACGATTACCTGCGGTACGCGCGAGAGGTCCTCGAGGCGCACCCGGAGGTGAAGGTGCACGTCATCCGGAGCTGGCATCTGAATCCACACTACCTCGCGGCCCTCGAAAAGAGGATTCAGCGAGAGCTGGCTGCCTTCCCCCGCCCAGGGGCCGACCAGACCGTGGTGCTCTTCACGGCCCACAGCCTCCCCGAGGGAATTCTCGCCAGGCAAGATCCCTATCCCACGCGCCTCGAGGAGACGGCCCGAGCCTTGGCCGAACGCCTGGCCCTCTCCCACTGGCGCCGAGCGTACCAGAGCGCCGGAAAGACCCCGTTTCCCTGGCTGGGGCCGGATCTCCTCGATGTGCTCGAGGACCTCAAGGGGGAAGGGCGTTGGCAGGTGCTGGTGGTTCCCATCGGCTTCGTGGCCGATCACCTGGAAATCCTCTACGATATCGACATCGAGGCCCAGGCGAAAGCCCGAGGGCTCGGCCTCACCCTCCGCCGGACCGAGTCACTAAACATCGATCCCGAGTTTCTCGAGGGGCTGGCCGAGGAGGTGTTCCAGGGGAGTCGTGCGGCTTGACTGTGTTCCGGGGCGACAAGGAGGCTGAAAGGAGGAGGGCGATGCCAAGATACGTCAGTCTAATCAATTGGACCGATCAGGGGATCCGAAAAATAAAGGAGACGACCAAGCGGGCCAAGGTGTTCCAGCAGCTGGCCCAGAAGACGCAGGTGAAGGTCAGGGAGATCCATTGGACCATGGGGCGTTACGATGTGGTGGTCGTCATGGAGGCCCCGGACGACCTCGCCATCAGCCGCTTGATGTTAGCCGCGGGTTCCCTAGGAAACGTCAAGACCGAGACCCTCAGGGCCTATTCCGCCAAAGAGATGGCCGAAATCCTCAAGGGGCTCCCGTAGGGCGAGCGAGGGGTCATCACGGCCCAAGACGACCCTTGCGTCCCGTACCGGCACGGCGGGCATTGCGGATTTGTGCAGCGCCCGCACGCTCCTGAAGACCTCTTCTGGGCAGAGAACAGGCTCGTCGATTTTATCACGGCCCACCAGGCTCGCCGCTGGTAAAGCATGACGCATATCATGGTTCGATCTGACTTGCGTCATTGCGCGAGAATCCCGCCCGCCTTATCTTCAGAGTCAAGAGAGCCGAAAGGTCTGTTGAGGCCTGAAATGCATCTCAGCCGCGAGAGCGAATACGGACTGAAGGCTATGATCTACTTGGCGCAGCAGCCGCCGGCAAAGGTCCTGACGCTTCACCAGATCGCCGAGGCGAAGGATCTACCGGTCGGCTTCCTGGCCAAGACCCTTCAGAAGCTTGCGCGCCGCGGACTGCTCCAATCTTTCCGCGGCCGTCAGCGCGGGTATTGCCTGGCCCGCGAGGCCTCACAGATCCGCCTCCGGGAGGTGCTGGAGGCAATCGAGGGCGCAGATCTCACCGAACGCTGTATCTTCTGGGGGCGCCGATGCGGCGAGACGAACCCCTGTGTACTCCACCGCGGCTGGCGAGAGGTCAAGCCCCACCTCACGGAGTTTCTCGAGACCGTCACCCTCGGGGAACTGGCCAAGAACCGCACCTCCGCCTACGAACCCGGAGAACAGATCCCTGAGACCCTGCCGGCCGAGGAGCCGCTCGTCCGGGATCGGTACCGGTTGATCCCTGGCAACGTCGACAAACGACGGAAGGAGAGCCCATGAAAAAAATGAAAAAAGAGATGCTATGGGGTTTCGCAGTGGCGCTGGCGCTGAGTGGCGGAATCGCGATATTTCTCGCGAACCCGATAGGCAAGACGACTGAGGCATTGCCAAGAATCACCGCGCAACTTTTCCCTCCTCCCCAGGTT
Source organism: Candidatus Methylomirabilota bacterium (assembly GCA_022615475.1). Taxonomy (GTDB): domain Bacteria; phylum Methylomirabilota; class Methylomirabilia; order Methylomirabilales; family CSP1-5; genus CSP1-5. Next base: position 13,147 of record JAKEGQ010000086.1, read on the forward strand.
CCGCCACCCATCACCCGGCGGGAGCCGGCTACGGTCGTCGTCCAACTCGAGTCCTTCGAGAAGCGGGGACGGCTGGCTGATGGGGTCGAGTATGAATTTTGGACCTTCGGGGAGGGAGTGCCCGGTCCCCTCATTCGAGTCCGCGAGGGAGACACGGTGGAGATCCGCTATAAGAACCATAAGAGCAGTAAGTTTCCCCATTCGATCGACTTGCACTCCGTCACCGGTCCTGGAGGGGGGGCCAAGTTCACCCAGACAGCTCCGGGTCAGGAGACGGCCTTCACCTGGAAGGCCCTGAACCCGGGCCTCTACGTTTACCACTGTGCCACGCCCATGGTTTCCCACCACATCGCCAATGGAATGTATGGGATGATCCTCGTGGAACCCAAGGAGGGCCTGCCGCGGGTCGACAAGGAATACTACGTGGTGCAGGGCGAATTTTACACCGCAGGGCGCTTGGGGGAGCAGGGGCTCCAAGCCTTCTCCTTCGAGAAGATGTTCCGGGAGCAGCCCGAGTACGTGGTCTTCAATGGATCGACCGGATCGCTCAGAGGCACGCACGCGTTAAAGGCCCGTGTTGGCGAAACCGTCCGCATCTTCTTCGGAGTCGGCGGACCCAATACCACCTCCAGCTTCCACGTGATCGGAGAAATCTTTGACCGGGTGCATCCGGAGGCGGCGAGCGAGCCCCTGCGTAACGTCCAGACCACCCTCGTGCCGGCCGGGGGCGCCACCATGGTGGAGTTCCAGGTGAACGTGCCGGGGACCTTCGTCCTCGTCGATCACAGCTTGACTCGTGTCGAGAAAGGTGCGATAGGTGAGCTCATCGTGGAGGGACCGGAGGCGCCAGAGATCTTTCGTCCGGAGCGGGTCGGTCTCACAGGCGGCGCGGGCGCCCACTAATTAGACGGGCATTGCCGAGGAACATCGTGGATGAACATCAACATCCCAAAGGCGCGCTGGTCTTCATGATCATGTATCTGCTGATCCTGATGGGGCTTTGGCTCAACGTCTACTTGCGGCTCTGGTAAGACCCCATGAGACGTGGCACCACCATCTACCTGTACGAACTCTTTTGGATCCTCCCGAGCATAGCGATCCCGGTCGGGATGCTGGTGGCCCTCGTTGTCTTCACCTTCGGGGCGGGGGTGCATCTGCCCGGGGATCACGGGCGCGTCGAGCCGACGGCGGTTCTCGCCACGCCCCCATTCGATCAGCCCGGGACCGTCCAGGTCGGGCCCGGACAGTACGAGGTCCGGATGGTGAGCGGCATCTGGTCTTTCGCGCCGAACGAGATCCGGGTCCCTGCCGGCTCGACGGTCACCTTCGTCGCCGCGAGCCGGGACGTGCTCCACGGGCTCTTCATCCCCCGAGCCAATGTCAACGTGATGCTCATTCCGGGGCAGGTCGCGCATGTCACGACCCGCTTCGACCGCCCAGGCGAGTACCCCTTCTTCTGTCACGAGTACTGCGGGATCGCCCACCATACGATGTGGGGCAAGGTCATCGTTGAACCCGCGTCGAAAGCGGATCGTCACGATGGAGACTCGGCATCATGACCGAAGCGGATGCTGCACCTGATCTTACCCCGGAAAACCGCCTGACCGCCGCATACCTGGTGGTCGCGCTCGTCTCCCTCTTCGTCGGGGTGTCGCTGGGGCTCTTCCAGGCCCTCGAGCACGCCGGCATCGATCTCTACCCCTGGCTCCTTCCAATCATCAAGTCTTACTACCACGGCTTGAGCCTCCACGGCGTGCTCAACGTCCTGGTCTTCACCACCTTCTTTATCTCCGGGTTTCTGCAGTTCATCACCGCGCGGTCCCTCAGGATCCCCCTCTGGAACCGCGGCCTGGCCTGGGCCACCTTCTGGCTCATGACGGGGGGACTCATCCTCGCGGCCGTCCCCCTCGTGGGAAACGCCGCGACGGTGCTCTTCACCTTTTACCCACCCATGAAGGCCCATTGGGCTTTCTATGTGGGACTCACGCTGGTCGTGGTCGCCACGTGGCTCGTCACCCTCACTCTCGTGTGCACCTATCGGGCCTGGCGTGCGCGCAACCCAGAAGTCCGGACACCCTTGCCCGCATGGATGGCGCTGGTCACGTTCGTGATGTGGACGATCGCGTCGCTCGGGTTGGCGGCCGAGATGCTTTTCATGATGATTCCCTGGTCGCTCGGAATGGTTGCCGGGACGGACGCCCTTGTGGCGCGGGTCCTCTTCTGGTACACCGGGCATCCCATCGTATACTTTTGGCTCCTCCCTGCGTATATCTCGTGGTATACGCTCGTACCGCGACAGGCGGGAGGAAAACTCTTCAGCGATCCCCTCGCCCGCGTGTCGTTCCTCCTCTTTCTCGTCCTTTCGACGCCGGTCGGTTTTCACCACCAGTTCACCGATCCAGGGATCGGCCAGGGCTGGAAGCTGCTCCACGCCTTCTTCACTTTCGGGGTCTTCTTCCCGAGCCTCCTCACCTTCTTCAGCATCGTGGCCTCCCTCGAAAATGGGGGGAGGGCGCGCGGCGGGAGAGGGTGGGTCGCCTGGTTCGGGAAGCTCCCCTGGGGAGATCCATCCCTCGCAGCACAGGTCCTCTCTATGATCCTGTTTGCGTTCGGCGGAATCGGAGGCCTGATCAACGCGTCCTTCACCATGAACCTGGTGATCCACAACACCGCCTGGATCGTCGGGCACTTCCACTTGACGGTCGGCACGGCCGTCGCGCTCACTTTTATGGGAATTACCTACTGGCTGGTCCCCTTTCTGACAGGACACCAGCTGTGGAGTCGGCGCCTCGGGCTTGCCCAGGCTTGGCTCTGGTTCATCGGGATGGCGATCATGTCCCACGCGCAACACCGGCTCGGGCTCATGGGGATGCCCCGGAGGACGATGATTGGTGCAGCCCCGTACGTCCAGCCGGAGTGGCGGTCACTCCTGCCCTTCGTGGCGATCGGCGGGACGATGCTCTTCGTCAGTGCGATGCTCTACTTTGCGAACATGCTGCTCACGGCCGTCGCATCCCGCGAGGCGGCTGTGATTGAGGTACCGTTCGCTGAGGCCCTCTCCGGCCCCGAGCACGCACCGGTAATCCTCGACCGCTGGCGCCCCTGGTTGGTGCTGGCGGTAGCCTTGATCGCAATCGCCTATGGACCCACGATCATCCGTCTCGTGACCACGACGCCGTTCACCACCCCGGGCTTTCGCGTCTGGTGAGCCTGCGACTGGCAACACCGAGCAACGACACACACGTCTCGAAAGGAGGTTCGCCCTTGAAAAGAGCACAGACGGTCACGCTCATCCTGCTTGTCCTGATGGCGGCAGCGCCCTCGCAGAGCGGCGCGGCGGGAAAGGGTGACCCCAAGGCTGGAAAGGCCAAGTACGATCTCCTCTGCTCCTCGTGCCACGGCACTACCGGAAAGGGTGATGGCCCAGCGGCAGCAGCCTTGAACCCCAAGCCCCGGAGCCTCGCGGATGTCCAGTACATGAAGGGCCTGACCGATGACCACCTCTTTAAGGTCATCAAGGACGGGGGTCCCGCCGTGGGGAAATCCCCGCTCATGGCGCCGTGGGGTGGTCAGCTCAAGGACCCAGAAATCTGGGATGTGGTGGCCTACATCCGAACGCTGGGGAAATAGCCAGAGACCGCAATGCACGTGCGGCACGCGGCAGGGATCGCGGTGATCGTTCTCGCGGCGGCAGCGGCATTGTCCTACACCGCCTCCGGTCGCGAGCCGCCTGCGGAGACACCGATCCCCTTCAGCCATCGCCTTCACGCCGGCGAGAACCAGATCCCGTGTTTGTACTGTCATGCCAACGCCCGGCGGTCGTCGGTGGCCGGGATTCCCTCCATCCAGCGGTGCATGGGCTGCCACAAGATCACCGCCGCCGCCAAACCCGAAATTCAGAAACTCAAGGAATACTGGGACCGGAAAGAACCGATTCGCTGGCCAAAGGCCACCTGGATGCCGGACTTCGTCTTCTTTGAACACTGGCCTCATGTCCGGGCCGAAATCGGGTGTCAGGCCTGTCACGGCCCGGTCGAGACCATGGATCACCCGCCGACGACTCGGGCGCTCACCATGGACTTTTGCGTCGGCTGCCATCGGGCGCGGAACGTCAGCATCGACTGCGCAGTGTGCCACCGCTAGCAATGGGTTGAGAGTTGAGGGGTTAGAGTCGAGAGTCCAGCTAAAATTTCGAATTTCGAAAGGCAATTATCCCCTTCGAGGGTAAGCCTCGAGGAGCTTACTGAGCATCAATGCTATGAAATCCGGCTCTTTTCGCATGTTG
>JAKEGQ010000087.1 GCA_022615475.1 Candidatus Methylomirabilota bacterium
ATAGATCCACTGCTCCACCCTTCGACAGGCTCAGGGCGGGGCATTCGACTGAGCTCAGCCGAAGTCTGAGCATCGTCGAACCGCCCCTCGATCTTCCTCGGGGTGGTGAGCATAGTCGAACCACTGCTCCATTGCTCCAAAGCAAACGCACCTTGTGCATTTGCTTTGGTGCTTCCCTGTAGGGGGGTTTTGGAGATAAGATGGCAGTTACTCCAGTGGAAACGATCCAGTATCACAACCAGCCATCGCCGGACACCTTGCAGTGTCTCCGCATTGCGGAAGGCTTGGGGAGGGATTTTGCCTATCGACCGGATGCGGTCCGCGAAACGCTGATCGGCATGGCCCGGATGGCAGGGTCAGAGCTGAGCGTCGCCGTCGTCGAGGGGCAGATCATTGGCTATCTCCTCCTCAGCCTACCGCATCCACAGAGCCGGTGGAGCCGCGAGGGGCTCAAGGGGCTTTACGAGGTAGCGGCGTTCGAGGTGGCGCGTGAGTGGCGGGGAAAGGGGGTTGGCACCGGACTCCTCAGGACCGCCCTCACCCCTGACTGGGAAAAACGGATCCTCCTGGCCTCGCTCGATCCCGAGGAGTGGGACATCCTGGGCACGGGGCTGCCGAAGGGAAAGTACCGGATCATGCTCCTCACCCTGTTTCTGGGCGCAGGGTTCGCCGAATATCCCCTCCTACTCGACCCCGGTCTCAGTCATGACTCGTCCAGTCTCTTCTTGGTGCGAGTCGGCGCCCAGGTCGAGCGAGACCGCCTCCGCCAATTTGAGGGCTTGCTGGGCACAGCCGGACCGCGCTCTCTCCTCGAGATCAATCAGCTTGCCCCCGAAGAGCGGGAGGCGATTTACCGGCGGCTCATCCCGGAAACCCTCTTTGCCACCTTTAATATAGATCCACAGGGCCTCACAGATCCGACGGGGAACCGCCTGGTGGAGTTTACCTGTCCCCAGGAACGGGGGATGGTGCGGATCGCGGTTCGTGGCCGCCCGGACGACCCAGATTTGTGTTATCTCATCAAGCTCGAGACCACGGCGTACAACGAGATCGAGTTGGACTTCATTATCATCAGCGATCCCCGGTCCGCGCGTTTCAACATCGACCGTGATCTGGAGGGACGGGACACGCGCCTCGGGACGGCCGGCCGGAACATCCCCGAGGAGATCCGGGCGATGGAGGCGGGATTGTCTCCGGGTCAAGTCCGTCGGGGACTGCGCCTCGTCAAGGAATCTCTGCAGTTGCTGGAATCCTTCGTCGGCTGGATGGGACACGAGCTCTTCCTGCTCGAGGCGATGTTCTATCACAACGCCATCCTGTACGAACGACACGGATTCGGGTACGCCGTCGGCCAAGAAGAGATGGAGAGGATCCACCGTGAATTTCAGCCCGGAGGCGAGCTGTACGGCCGCCTGGACGGCTCTACCCCGTTCCGCCGGCCTGGGGCAGAACGGAGCGTGCGGGGAAGGAGCTGGGCGATCCACGATGGGATCTACGGGGCGGCGTGGTGGGCTCCGCGGATGTACAAGCGGGTCGGGCAGGATCAGGGCGTCTCCACGTTTCCTGGAGGCGCCTGGTAGAAGTAACTGATGACTATGGCGAAGGGCGATGGCTCCACACGGTGCACTCGATGCGGTGTGCTGATTACCTGGGCGCCGGTGGAGCACGATGGGAAGGTATATTGTTGTCAGAATTGTGCCCTGGGAAGTCCCTGTCTCTGTGGACGGCTGCAGGCTGATCGCTTCAATGCTCGGGAGGGGGGTCGAGGCGCGATCTCCAAGGAAGAAGACGAGGCCAAGAAAGGGGAGCTAGCTGATGCCTAGCAAGAGGAAGAAGACCTCGGACGTTCGTCGGACGATTCAGCGAATTGTTCACCCGACCGATTTCTCCAAGACAGCCGACCGGGCCTTTCAGAAGGCCGTAGAGTTCGCGAAGCAGAACGGTGCGGAGCTGATCCTCATTCACGTACTGCTCCGCGCCTTGCCTCCGCCTTCCTTGTGGCGTGGGGTCTACGACCGGATCGATGCCCAGGAACGGCGAGCCGCTGAGAATCGGCTCTCGCCGTTGCTTGCCAGGGCCCGAAGGGCCGGGGTCCGAGCAAGAACACTCCTCGTCAGCGGCGTGACCCACGACCAGATCGTGCGGGTCGCAGAGTCGATGCGCGCCGATCTGATCGTCATGGGCAGCCACGGTCGGTCAGGCCTCTCGAAGTTGGTGCTGGGAAGCGTGGCCGAGCGAGTCAGCGGACTTGCGCCATGCCCCGTCCTCATCGTGGGAAGTCGAAAGGGGCGAAAGCGGTGACGGCAGTCCGTACGCAGGAAGAGAAAGGCGTTATGCACTGGCACGAGATGTCGCGTGAAGCGGTGCTCGCGAGGCTGAAGACCTCGAAGGAGGGTCTCAGTGCGGCGGAGGCCGCCCGCCGCCTCGCAAGACACGGGCCGAACGAGTTGATCGAGCGAGGCCTCAAGAGCCCCTGGCTGATCGTGTGGGAACAACTGACAGCCACCATGGTGCTCGTCCTGATCATCGCCACGGCCATCTCGGCTGTTCTGGGCGACTACAAAGATGCGGTGGCCATCATGGCCATCGTTGTGCTGAATACGCTCTTGGGTTTCAGCCAGGAGTATCGGGCGGAAAAGGCAATGGCCGCCCTGAAGAAGCTAGCCGTGCCCACGGTGAGGGTCCGCCGCGGTGGCCACGTGCAGGAAATCTCGGCCCGCGACCTGGTGCCGGGTGACATCGTGCTCATGGAGGCGGGAAACCTGGTGCCGGCCGACGGCCGCTTGCTGGAGTGTTCGAATTTACAGATACAAGAAGCAGCCCTCACAGGCGAATCAGAGCCGGTGGAAAAGGACCCACAGGTGCTGGCCGGGGCAGACCTGTCGCTGGGCGACCGGCGTAATCTGGCCTACATGGGCACCGTCGTCACCTATGGGCGCGGCCTCACCGTGGTGACCGCGACGGGGATGGAGACCGAGTTGGGCCGCATCGCGGCGATGATTCAGACAGTGGATCGAGAACCGACCCCGCTGCAGCGCCGGCTGGAGCAACTGGGACGGGGACTGGCGGTCGTCGCCCTGGTCCTCGTCAGTGTGATCTTCGCCTTGGGCTTGCTGCGTGGAGAGGATGTCACGTTGCTGCTCCTGACCGCCATTAGCATGGCAGTGGCGGCTGTGCCTGAAGGATTGCCAGCAGTGGTGACCATTGCTCTGGCTTTGGGTGCACAGCGGATGCTCAAGCGGCGGGCCCTCATCCGCAAGCTGGCGGCTGTCGAGACGCTGGGCTCGGTCACGGTGATCTGCGCCGATAAGACCGGCACCCTGACCGAGAACCGGATGACTGTTACCGTGCTCGATGTGGCCGGCCATCGGGTAGACCTGACCGAGCACCTGCACCGGGCCGGGCCAGTCTTACACCCCAATGGCGAATTCCCATCCGTGCCGAGCGATCAACCCGCGCTGGCCTTGCTGTTGGTGGGCGGTGCCCTATGTAACGAAGCCGTGCTGAAGCCCAACGGGAATGCCCCGGGTTCTTTTCACACCGTGGGAGACCCCACCGAGGGCGCGCTGGTCGTGGCCGCCGCCCAGCTGGGACTGTCGAAAGCCGAACTGGAACAGTCCTTCCCCCGTGTGGCCGAGGTGCCGTTCGACTCCGAGCGCAAGCGGATGACCACCGTCCACACATTCCCCACTTCCCAGTCCCAGATCCCGCGGGCTCTTGAGACGGTTCGGGATTGGGTCCGAGGGATTGGGGGGCCGCCCTACTTTGCCTTCACGAAGGGCGCAGTGGATAGCCTGCTCGATGTTTCCAGTCAGGTCTGGATCGATGAGCGGGCCGAGCCGCTGACCGCCGATTGGCGCAGACGGATCGCTGCCGCCCAGGAGCGGCTGGCCCAGAACGGGATGCGTGTCCTGGGGGTCGCGTCTCGGCCCCTAGAGTCGCTCCGATTCGACGGCCGCGGAGATAGCCTCGAGCGAGATCTGATCTTCATCGGTCTGGTGGGCATGATTGACCCGCCGCGGCCTGAGGTGAAGGACGCGGTGGTGACCTGCAAGGCCGCCGGCATCCGTCCGGTGATGATCACCGGCGATCATCCCCTGACGGCGCAGCACATCGCCCGTGAGTTGGGCATCGCCGCCGACGGTCGCATCCTGACGGGCCGGGACCTGGCCCGCTTGTCTGTTGGTGAATTGGAAGGTGTCGTCGAAAAGGTGTCGGTCTACGCGCGGGTTTCGCCGGAGCACAAGCTCAAGATAGTTCAGGCGCTACAAAATCGGGGCCATATCGTCGCTATGACGGGCGACGGGGTAAACGATGCGCCGGCGTTGAAGAAGGCTGATATCGGCGTCGCGATGGGCATGACCGGCACCGATGTCACTAAAGAAGCAGCCGATATGGTCCTGCAGGACGATAACTTTGCTACCATAGTTGCCGCCGTAGAAGAGGGGAGAGTCATCTACGATAACATCCGCAAATTCATCAAGTTTCTCACGGCTGCCAATTCCGCCGAACTCTCTGTGATGCTGCTGGCCCCCATCTTGGGGATGCCCTTGCCGCTGCTGCCCCTTCAGATTTTGTGGATCAACCTGGTGACTGATGGGCCGCCGGCATTGGCTCTGAGCGTGGAACCGGCCGAGCGCGACACGATGCGTCGCTCACCCTATCACCCCAACGAGAAGATCTTTGGCTGGGGGATGGGCCGGCACGTCATCTGGGTCGGATTGTTGATGGCTCTGGTGTCACTCGGGGTGGGCTACTGGTACTGGTACACCGCCCACCGCAACTGGCAGACGATGGTGTTTGTCACCCTGACCCTCTCGCAGATGGGACACGTCCTCGGCATACGCTCCGGGCGAGACTCCCTCTTTCGCACCGGCCTGCTATCAAACACGCCGCTCCTGGGAGCGGTGGCCCTCACTATTGTATTGCAATTGGCGGTGGTGTACGTTCCCTTCTTGCAAGAGGTCTTCACAACCGTCGCCTTATCTGCGGGGGATCTGGCCCTTTGTCTGGTCCTGAGTACCCTGGTGTTCTGGGGAGTGGAGCTGGAGAAGTTGCTGATGCGGCGCAGCGCGGCGTGAAACTGTAACAGCACAGAGGCACACGGCTGCCCAGGCTGGCTGTGGGCCGAAGCGGAGGAGGGCAATGAAGGCAAAGGACGTGATGACAACGAAGGTGGTGACGGTCGGCCCGGACATGCCGGTCAATGCCATCGCGGCCCTGTTTCTGGAACGACATATCAGCGCGGTGCCGGTCATCGACGATGACAGGCGCATCCTCGGGATCGTCAGTGAAGGAGACCTCATGCGACGAGGCACGGCTGAGCGACCCCGGTCCTCGTGGTGGCTTGCTGCGTTTGGGAATGCCGAGGAGCTGGCGCGCGAGTTCACCAAGACGCACGGGCAGCGTGCAAAGGATGTGATGACGCGCGAGGTCGTCACCGTCACCGAAGAGACGCCCCTCGCGAAGATCGCGCGGCTTCTTGAGGAGAGGCGGATTAAACGGGTCCCCGTTGTCCGGGACAGCCGGATTGTCGGGATCGTGAGCCGCGCGGATCTGCTGCGCGCCCTCGCCGTGCAAGACATCAAGCCGATGGTTCCCGTGACCCAGGACGACCGGGTCATCCGGGATCAGCTCCTGGCAGTGCTCAAGCGCGAACCCTGGGCGGACACCCATTTGTTGAACATCCTGGTAAGCGACGGTGTCGTCCACCTGTGGGGGCTCGTGGGATCCGACGCCGAACAAAAGGCCCTCCGCGTGGCCGCCGAGACGATCCCCGGCGTCCGGGGCGTCGAAGACCACCTGCGCCTCTCGCGCACGCTACCGGCCACCCTGTAACCAAGGGAAGAAATCAGCAGGCAGAGGGGCCGAGACGCAGAGAATGGGACACGGAAGCGGTTGACGCCTGGAGAGGGACGAGTTGAGCCTCGTGCGTATCACGCCATTCACAGCGCTCGCGTGTGACTACGACGGCACGCTGGCCTCGGAGGACCACATGGGCGCAGAGGTCGTGGGTGCCCTCGAGCGGGCCCGGGAGGTCGGTCTCCGGCTTATCCTGGTGACCGGGCGGACGTTCTTCGAGCTGGTCCGGGTCTGCGAACGGCTCGATCTTTTTGACGGCGTCGTCGCGGAAAATGGCGGGGTTCTCTACTTCCCGGCGGAGGGGAGGATCAGGGATCTCGCACCGACGCCCCCGCTTGGGCTTCTCGCCGAGCTAGACCGGCGGGAGATCGCTTTTCATGTCGGCCGCGTCGTCGTGGGCACGACGCGGACGGCGGAAGCGCAGGTGCGCGAGGCACTGGCCGCCGTCGGGGCGACCCTCGCGATCTTCTATAACCGAGACGCCCTCATGCTGCTCCCTGCGGGCATTTCTAAGGGGTCGGGGGTCCGCCACATGATCCGTCACCTCGGCCTGTCGTTCCACGACGTCCTGGCCCTCGGGGATGCCGAGAATGACCTCGAGCTATTCGAGGCCTGCGGCTGGGCCGCCTGTCCGGCCAATGGGGTACCCGAGTTGAAGGAACGCGCCGACTGGATCTTCGACGGGGTGAATGGCGAGGCGATCGCCCGCGCCATCCTGGGGCCGATGCTGGGCGGGCTTCTTTCCCTGGGCCACTCGCGCCGTCACCGCATCGCGGTCGGCTGGGCGGTGAAAACCTCCGAGCCGGTCACGGTGCCTGCGCGCGGGGTCAACCTGCTGATCCAGGGGGATCCTCTCTCGGGGAAGTCGTGGCTGGCGGGCGCGCTGGTCGAGCGGCTGGTCAGTCACCAGTACGCGGTGTGTGTCCTCGATCCGGAGGGGGATTTCCACATCCTGGCCCGCCTTCCTGGAGTGTTCTGGGCGGAGATCCGAGACGGAGCCTCCCTGGATAACGTGTTGAACCGCATCGGCGCCGATCCCTCGGCGTGCATCGTGGTCGACTTCTCGCGCCTGCCGCACGGGAGGAAGGTGGAGCTGGTTGAGAGGAGCCTCAATGCGATCCGCGAGCTCCGGCGCCGCCTGGGTCTGCCCCACTGGGTTGTCCTCGACGAGGCCCAGTATTTGCTCCACCAGGGAGGGGTGGCTGACGAAGCCATCGGGATTGAAGACCGAGGCTTCTGCCTGATTACCTACCGGCTGAGCTGGCTGCGTGCATCGGTGCGCAAGGCGGTCGACGTCTTGATCGGAGCGCGCACCACGGTCCCGGAAGAGGTGGCGTCCCTCCGTACCTTCCTGGCCGAGACCTTTGGGAAGGACGGGGAGGCGACTTCGGTGCTCCCCCATCTGCCGGCGGGGGAATTCCTCCTGCTTCACGCGGAGGCGACGGAGCCGTCGAAAGCCGTGACCTTCGTCCCGATCCCGCGCGAGACGGCCCACGTCCGCCATCGGAAGAAGTATGCCGATGTGCTCCTTCCACCGGAGCAGCGGTTCTATTTCCGCGCTCCGGAAGGAAGGGTCGTGGCGGTGGCGGGCAGCTTGAACGAGTTCGTGCAGGTGCTGGCCACAACTGAGGAGCGCGTGCTGGCCTATCATGCCGCACGGAAGGACTTCTCCCGTTGGATCATCGGTGTCTTCAATGACCAAGACTTGGGCAGGGCGGTCCGGAAGATCGAGAGCCGATCGACGCGGGGGGAGATCACGAACCTGTGTGGGTCGATGCAGCATCTCGTGACCCACTACTATGGATCGGAATCGTAGATGCCCCCGGCACCGGCAGGACTCATCGTGAAGCACTGGCCGATCCGCCGAGCGGGAGCGCGTCGTTAGCGAGAAGGAGAGTGACCGTGGCACGGATGGACCAAGCGGTTGCCCATATCCTGTGGTTTCAGGAGATCGGTATCGAGGACATCCCGCGCGTGGGGGGAAAGAATGCCTCGCTCGGTGAGATGTACCGTGAGCTGGCCGCCGGAGGGGTGAGGGTGCCGAACGGGTTCGCCACGACGGCCGACGCGTACCGGTATTTCCTCCGTCAGTGCGGGCTGGATGAACGCATTCGGGAGATCCTGCAGGGTCTCGATACTCACGATCTGGACAATCTCCGACAGCGCGGACGCCAGGTGCGCGAGACCATACTCGCGGCGAGCCTGCCGGCAGACCTTGAGAAAGCGATCACCGAGGCGTACGACCGGTTAAGCGCAGACAGTCTTCAGCCGATCAGCGTGGCGGTCCGGAGCAGCGCGACCGCGGAGGACCTGCCGGATGCGAGCTTCGCCGGCCAGCAGGAGACGTTTCTCAACGTCCAGGGCCACCGGGCGCTCCTCGAGGCTTGCAAACGGTCCTTCGCCTCACTCTTCACCGACCGGGCCATCTCGTACCGGACCGATAAGGGATTCGACCACTTCCAGATCGCGCTGTCCATCGGGGTGCAGCGCATGGTCCGGTCCGATCTGGCCGCGGCTGGTGTCACCTTTACCATCGATACGGAGACCGGGTTTCGCGACGCCGTGCTGATCAATGCCGCCTACGGCCTCGGGGAAACCGTGGTCCAGGGATCGGTGAATCCGGACGAATATTACGTCTTCAAGCCGACGCTCGGACGGGGCTTTCGTCCCATCCTGCAGAAACGACTGGGCAGCAAGGAGTTCAAGCTGGTATACGACGCGAGTGGCGACCGAACGGTGAAGAATGTCCCAGTGCCGCCCGAAGACCAGGCGCGGTTTGCCATCACGGATGACGAGATCCTCACGCTGGCCCGCTGGGCCTCTGTGATCGAGGATCACTACAGCGCCAAGCGGGGCCGGACCACCCCGATGGACATCGAATGGGGGAAGGATGGCCTGACGGGAGAGCTCTGGATCCTCCAGGCCCGCCCCGAGACGGTGCAATCCCTCAAAGTCCTGGACACGCTCGAGATTTACCGTTTGAAGCAGCGGGGCCCGGTCCTGGTGCAGGGGCGCAGCGTGGGCGAGAAGATCGCCCAGGGCCCGGTGCGCGTGGTGAGGAGTGTACAGCATCTGCGCGAATTCAACCGCGGGGAAGTCCTGGTGACGGACAAAACCGATCCGGACTGGGAGCCGATCATGAAGAAGGCGGCCGCCATCGTGACGAACCGGGGCGGCCGGACCTGCCACGCGGCCATCGTCAGCCGCGAGCTGGGACTGCCGGCCATCGTGGGCACCGAGCAGGGGACAGACGTCCTGAAGGACGGTCAGTCTGTGACAGTGTCGTGCGCCGAGGGAGACACCGGCGTCGTCTACGAGGGCCGGCTCAATTTCGAGGTCGAGCGCGTGGATCTCAAGGGCCTGCCCCGTGCTAGAACCAAGATCATGATGAACGTGGGCAATCCGGAGGAGGCCTTCCGGCTCTCCTTTATCCCCAATGATGGCGTGGGCCTCGCGCGGGAGGAGTTCATCATCAACACGTATATCCGGGTCCACCCGCTGGCCTTGCTGGACTACGACCGCCTCGAGGACCCGGCCGTCAAGGCCGAGATCGACGCCCTCACCGCCGGATACGTTGACAAGCCGCAGTTCTTCGTGGATAAGCTCGCCCAGGGAGTCTCCATGATCGCGGCGGCCTTCTATCCCAAGGATGTCATCGTCCGGCTGAGCGACTTCAAAAGCAACGAGTACGCGAACCTGATCGGCGGACGGCGGTACGAGCCGGCCGAGGAGAACCCGATGCTCGGATTTCGGGGCGCTTCCCGTTACTACCACCCACGCTATCGCGCCGCCTTCGCGCTGGAGTGCCGGGCGATGCAGAAGGTGCGGGAGGAGATGGGACTCCACAACGTGAAAATCATGATCCCGTTCTGCCGCACGGTGGAGGAGGCGCGGCGCGTCCAGGCCGAGATGGAGAGGCATGGACTCCGGCGGGGGGAGAAGGGGCTCGAACTGTACGTGATGTGTGAGATCCCGAGCAACGTGATCCTGGCCGATGCCTTTGCGGAGGTCTTCGATGGATTTTCGATCGGCTCCAATGATCTCACGCAGCTCATTCTGGGCGTGGACCGCGACTCAGAGATCGTCGCCCCCATCTTCGACGAGCGGCACCCCGCGGTCAAGAGCATGGTCTCGAATGCGATCCGGGCCGCGAAGGCCAGGGGGCGAAAGATCGGGATCTGCGGGCAAGGTCCCAGCGACTACCCGGAATTCGCCCAGTTCCTCGTGCAGGAGGGAATCGACAGCATGTCGCTGAACCCGGATGCAGTACTGAAGACGACGCTGGCAATCCTGGAGATTGAAAAGGCGCTGGACCGGTAGAGCCTATGGGTGATCGACATCAGGCCTTCCGAGCGCTCTTCGCGCCGCGATCGGTGGCGGTCGTCGGGGCCTCGACCCGCCCCGAAAGCGTGGGACGGGCGGTCTTCGCCAACATCCTGCTCCACGGTTACACCGGCGTCGTCTACCCCGTGAATCCGAAGGCCACCAGCATCCTCGCGGTGAAGGCGTACGCCTCCGTCCTCGAGATACCGGACGAGCTCGACCTCGCCGTCATCGTCGTTCCCAGCGGGAGCATCCCGCAGGTGTTAGAGGAGTGCGGGCAGAGGGGGACGAAGGGGGCAGTGGTCATCTCGGCCGGGTTCAAAGAGCTCGGGGCCGAGGGGACGAAAAGGGAGGAGGCCGTCCTCCAGGCGGCGCGGAGGTTCGGGATCCGGCTCATCGGGCCCAACTGCCTCGGGATCATCAACTGCGATCCCCAGGTCGCGCTGAACGCCAGCTTCGCCCGCACCATGCCCGAGCACGGCAACATCGCCCTCATCTCCCAAAGCGGGGCGGTGGGCGTCGCCGCCCTGGAGTACGCCCAGGCCGAGCGGATCGGCCTCTCCAAGTTCGTCTCCGTCGGCAACAAGGCGGACGTCAACGAGAACGACATGCTCGCATATCTCAAGGATGATCCCCAGACGGACGTCATCCTCCTCTACCTCGAAGACTTGACCGATCCCAAGGGGTTCATCCAACTGGCCCAGGAGATCTCGAGGATCAAGCCGATACTCGCCGTTAAGTCGGGACGGACGGTCGAGGGGGCCAAGGCCGCCTCATCGCATACGGGGGCCCTGGCCGGCTCCGACGAGGCCTACGACTCCCTCTTTGCCCAGTGCGGAGTCCTGCGGGTCGAATCGCTGGAGGAGCTGTTCGACTACGCGGTCGCCTTTGCCATGCAGCCCCTGCCGACAGGAAACCGCGTGGCCATCGTGACGAACGCGGGGGGCCCCGCGATCATGGCCACAGACGCCGCGATCCGCCACGGCCTGACCCTGGCCCCCCTGTCCGAGGCGACACGGGCAAAGCTCCGCGAGAAGCTCCCGCCCGCCGCCCCGATCGACAATCCGGTGGACGTCATGGGGGACGCCGGGCCCGATCGCTACGCCCTCGCCCTCGAAGCAGTCCTCGTCGATCCGGCGGTGGATGGCGTCATGGCCATCTCCACCCCCCAGCTCATGACGGATTTGCGATCCATCGCGGTCACCGCCGCGACCATTGCGCCTCGGCATCGCAAGCCCACGCTGCTGTGTCTCATGGCGACGGGAGAAGTGATGACGGGCGTGCTGGCCACGTTGAGCGCGGCGCGCCTACCGCATTACCAGTTCCCCGAGGATGCAGCCAGGGCGCTGGCAGCCATGGCGCGCTATGCGCGGGGGGTCCATCGGCCCCGCTCAGCAGTCAAGGTCTTCACTGACGTCGATCGGGACGCGGTGACGCGCGTGCTCACCCGAGCACGGCAGGAGGGGCGGCACTTTCTGCCGGAGCATGAGGCGTACGAGGTCCTGCAGGCGTACGGCTTCCCGGTCTTCCCGTTCCGCTGCGTTCAGGGCGAGGACGAGGTGGTCCAGGCGGCGGAGGCGATCGGGTATCCCGTCGTGATCAAGATCGTCTCGCCGGACATCATCCATAAGGTCGATGTCGGGGGTGTCAGGTTGAACCTCATGAGCGAGGTCGAGGTACGACAGGCGTACCAGGCGCTGATCGCCGCCGTCCAGGCCGCCCGTCCCACCGCTAAGATACAGGGTGTGTTGATACAGCGGATGGTTACAGGGGGGAAGGAGACGATCCTAGGGATGAAGCGGGATCCCCACTTCGGTCCCCTCCTTTTGGTCGGCCTCGGTGGGACCTATGTGGAGATATTCAAGGATGTCACCGTCAGGATCGCCCCGATCACTGTCCTCGAAGCCCATCAGATGATCGAGCAGCTCAAGAGCGCTGAGATCCTGTCGGGCTACCGGGGCGCGCCTCCCTCGGACATCGACGTGATTGCGGATTGCCTCGAGCGACTATCGCAGCTCGCCCTGGACTTCCCGGAGCTTCACGAGCTCGACATGAACCCCTTGATCGTCTTTGAGCAGGGGAAGGGCGCCGCGGTCGTCGACGCTCGCCTTTTCATCTCTTAGGGGATTGGACGCGGACTCTGGCTCCGGGAAGGAAGTCGCAGGGGCAAAGGGGTCAGCTTTCGGCGAGGAGGAGGAAGGCCAGAAGGCTGGAGATGAGAAAGACGGAGACCCACGAGGTAACCTCGAGGCCGTCCCTCCACCGGTTGATGATGGCCACGGCGTCAACGGCACCGATGCCAAAGGCGAGCAGCTCTCGCCATGACAGCGGGATCCTTCCCCCCTTATAGCCTTGAATGAATCGCATAAAGGGGATGATCCCGGGGACCAGCACCCCCACCACGACCAGCGTGATCCCCCATCCCCAGTTTCCCCGGAGGAGCTGTGCGGAAGCCAATACGAGATTGAACCCGGTGACCGCCGTAAGGAATAGGCGAATCAAGAATTGGGGGCGGTCCTCTTCCAGCCTAACCGCACCCCTGACCTCTTTCTGGCCCATCGGATCGCTCCCCCGGGGAGAAGACATGTCGCTGGCGCGAGTGTAGCACGCACCCGCTGGAAACAGAAGCCTGACTTGATGAGTCCCCCGAGATCCGCCTGGCCCTCAGGGTCGGTCTCCGCCCTTGACATTTTGATCCAGCCAGTGCTACGTAGAAGGCCCGACTTGCGCGTCGTCCTGTCCCGACGCTCCCCCCAGGAGGGTCCATCCGTGCCTCTGCTGCACCAAGTGGAAGAGCGCCTGCACCAGACGTGGGAAGCCAGCCGCCGCCGGCAGTATTCCATCCTCTCTCGCTTTGTGGCCGAGGCGGAACGCGCCGGGGGCGTAGTTCGCGAGGCGGTCGATCCTCAGGCGGTGGGATTCTCGATCGCTGCGCTGGCCAAGGCCCAGGGAATTACCCTCTGCCAGGCCACCGATCCTGACCTTGCCCGAGACTTGAATCTAGAGGCTGCCCTGATCGAGGCCGGCATCAGTCTGGCGACTGGGCCAAGTCCCGACGGGATCGTTCATGCCGGGATGGGGGTGACTCGGGCGACGGCAGGGGTCGCCGAGACCGGATCGATCCTCGTCCATCTGGATGAGGTGGATGCACGTCTGCTCAGCATGCTTCCGGAGATCCACGTGGCCCTCCTTTACTTGGATACGGTGGTGGACTCCCTGGAAGAAGGTCTGCTCCTGACCCGCTACCTGATCCTGAGATCCAGCCTTCTGGGCCGGCCGTCCTATTGCTCGTGGGTGACGGGGCCGAGTCGCACCGCAGATATCGAGCGAGTGCTCACGATCGGCGTCCACGGACCCCGACAGCTCCATATCTTTGTGTTGCCACCGATGGGGAAGGGAATCGGGTCATGACGCGCCAAGAGGAGTTTCGACGTCGCGCGGCCGCGGCGCTGGCGAATCCCCGGATTCGGGAAAACCTGGGTCGGTTCGGCATTGCCTACCGGACTGCACGGCAGAATGCCCTTGCCGTCCTCGATTACGAGGGAGAGCGGGCCCGGCTCCGGCGAATGAAAGAGGACGCCATCGAGCGCCTGCCGGAACTGGCCCGGCAGTTCGTGGAGGCGGCCAGGCGGGTCGGAGCCATCGTGTACGAGGCCAAGAACGCCGAGGAGGCGAACCGGTATATCGGCGACCTCGCCAAGGCAAAGGGGGTGGAGCTGGTCGTCAAGTCCAAGTCGATGGTCTCCGAGGAGATCGGACTCAACCATCACCTGGAGCGGCTGGGAATCACCCCGGTCGAGGCGGATCTGGGGGAATGGATCATCCAGCAGGCGGGGGCGCATCCCTCGCACAGCGTCATGCCCTGTATCCACATGAGCAAGGAGGAGGTGGCCGGCGTCTTCTCACAGGCTTTGGGGCGCGAGGTCTCACCGGACGTCGGCCTCATGGTCCGTCTGGCCCGGGAAGAGCTTCGGGAGAAGTTCCTGAATGCTGGCATGGGGATCTCGGGGGCCAACATCGGCGTGGCCGAGACCGGAAGCGTCATCATCGTGACAAACGAGGGCAATGGCCGCCTGGTCACCAGTCTCCCTCCGATTCACGTCGCCCTGTTGGGGTACGACAAGATCGTGCCAACCATCGAGGACACCGCCGCGCACCTCAAGCTGCTCGCCAAGACAGCCACCGCCCAGCATCTCACGGTCTACACGACCTTCATCACGGGGAAGACCGGGGCGGCTCAAGTCGCCAGGCCTCGGGAGTTCCTGGGTCCCGCCACGGGCGAGATGCACATCGTCTTGCTCGATAACGGCCGCTGGGCAATGCGGGATGATGCAGAATTCAGGGAGGCGCTGTACTGTGTCCGCTGTGCCTCCTGCGCCAACGTCTGTCCGACGTACCGGGTCGTGGGCGGGCATGTGTTCGGCCATATCTACACCGGGGTGATCGGGACCGTGATCACGCCGTTTCACCACGGCTGGGAGGCGGCGGCCGTTCCGCAGGAGGCGTGCCTCCTCTGTCGGGCCTGTGTCGATGCCTGCCCGGTAGAGATCGATCTCCCCCGGATGATCGTCGCCATGCGGGGCCGGATCGTGAAGCAGGAAGAGCAGAAAAAGAAGGCCAAGGGCATCCGGCGCCTTTTTCTCGATGCGATCCTCCCCAATCCCAGCCTCTTCAATCTGGCCCTCCGGCTCGCCGCGGTGATGCAGGTTCCCCTCACCCGGGGCCGGACAGTCCTCCGCGATCTGCCGGGGCCGCTGAAACGCCTCACCAGGATCCGGGCGATGCCCGCAGTCGCCGCGCGCCCCCTGCGGAGCCGGGTGGCGAAAGTCCTCCCGGCTCGGCGGGACTCGAAGCAGACCGTGACCTTCTTTGCGAGCTGCCTCATCGATCAGTTCTACCCCGAGATCGGCGAGGCGGTGATCAAGGTCCTGAATCGCTACGGGGTCACGGTGCATTTCCCCAAGGCCCAAGGCTGCTGCGGCCTGCCGGCCTACTATGAGGGTCACAAAGAGACCGCGGCGCGGATGGCGAAGGACCTGATCGCCGCCCTCGAGCCAAGTCCGGGGGAGCACGTCGTGACCGCCACGCCCCCCTGCGGGATCACCCTGAAGCAGTACATCCCCAAGCTGGTCAAGGGGGATCCACGTTGGGAGGGACGAGGACAGGCGCTCGCGGCCCGGACGCTCGACTTCTCGGAGTATCTCGTCGGAGTCTTGGGTCTTGGCGAGGAGACGTTCGGAGAGCCCGCTCCGCACAAGATCCCGCTGACCTACCACGATTCATGCAGTGCGCTGCGGGGCCTGCGGCTCGCGGAGCCCCAGCGGCGTCTCCTTCGGATGCTCACGCGGTATGAACTGAGGGAGCTCGACGAGATCGGCGAGTGCTGTGGCTTTGGCGGTCACTTTTCGATGGACTATCCCGATGTGGCCGGCGAGGTGCTCGGGCGCAAGCTCGCGGCCATCGAGCGGACAGGGGCGGCCGTAGTGGCCCTGGACAGCCCCGGCTGTCTCCTCCAGATCCGGGGTGGGCTCCTGAAACGCGGGAGTCCCGTCCAGGTGAGGCATATCGCCGAGCTCCTCGCCGAGGAGCTCGACTGAGGAAGGAAATCGCTTTCCCGCAGAGCGAAAAGCTCCTAGTTTTCTCTTGCCAGCGCGGGTCGCAATCACTATGATAAAAATCCACGCCGAAACGTTTTTCCATCCCCGCGATTCGACGGTCGCGCAGGAATGCCCACACAGCCGGTAACGGGCGACCCCCTCGTCGGGGGGGAGGAGGGAAGCAATGACGCAGACAGGTGAAGTCGTCCGGCAGATGTATATCAAGGGGAAGTGGGTTGAAGCCAAGAGCGGGAAGACGTTCAAGGTGATCAACCCTGCCACGGGTGAAACGGTGGCGGAGATTCCTGATGGAGCAACAGAGGACGCCCGTCTGGCCATCAACACCGCTCACGAGGCCTTCAAATCCTGGTCCCGCGTCTCGCCGGTAGAGCGGTCTCGCACTCTGGAAAAGGCCTTCAAGCTGATGACCGAGCGGCGGGACGAGCTGGCCAAGCTGATCACGCTGGAGAACGGGAAGCCCTTTGAGGAGGCGAAAAAGGAGGTAGGGTTCGGCGCCGGGTACTTTGACTGGTTCGCCGGCGAGGCCCGGCGGGTCTACGGTGAGGTGATCCCCTCCCCGGCAGGGTCGAGACGATTCTGGATGATCCGGCAGCCGGTAGGCGTGGTTGCCGCAATCACCCCCTGGAACTTTCCCGCCACCATGATCACGCGCAAGATCGCGCCCGCGCTGGCCGCCGGCTGCACCGTGGTCCTCAAGCCTGCCGAGCAGACCCCGCTCACCGCCTTGGCGATCACCAAGATCCTCCACGACGTCGGACTGCCACCCGGGGTCCTGAATGTCGTGACCGCCCTCAATCCCGAGCCGATCGGCAAAGAATTCCTGACGAATCCGTTAGTCCGCAAGATCGGTTTCACCGGCTCGACCGAGGTGGGGAAGCTCCTCATGCGCGGCGCGGCGGATCAGTTGAAACGCGTTTCCTTTGAACTGGGGGGGAATGCCCCATTCATCGTCTTCGAAGATGCCGACTTTGACGCCGCCCTGGATGGGGCGGTAGGGATGAAGTATCTCCGGGTAGCCGGTCAGTCCTGCATCTGTGCGAACCGGATCTACGTCCAGGAGGGCATCGCCGACCGCTTCACCAAGGCTTACGTGGAGAAGGTGAAAGGGATCAAGGTCGGACACGGATTCGAGCCTGGCGTGGTCATCGGCCCGCTAATCAACAAGGACACCCTGGAGAAGGTCGATCGCTTGGTGAAGGACGCGGTGAAAAAGGGGGCCAAGGTGGCGGTCGGTGGTGGACGGCTTAAGGAAACGGCTTTTGCGAAGGGCTATTTCTATGCCCCCACGGTCCTCACGAATGTGACCGAAGAGATGGGGGTGACGCGCGAGGAGATCTTCGGGCCGGTGGCGCCCATCCTGACCTTTCGAACCGAAGGAGAGGTCATCGAACGGGCGAACAACACCAACTATGGGCTGGCCAGCTACGTCTTCACCAAGGATCTGGGCCGGGTCTTCCGCATCGCCGAGGCGTTAGAGTATGGATTGGTCGGGGTGAACGACGCGGCCGGATACGGCCATGAGACCCCCTTTGGCGGATTCAAAGAGTCGGGTCTGGGCCGAGAAGGAGGCAAGGAGGGGATCGAGGAGTACACCGAGGCCAAGTCCATCGTCGTCAATCTCCCCCAGTAGCCCCGTGATCTAAGGAAGTGAGACCCAACGATGGCTGAGATGGAGAGACCAGCGGGTCCTGTCGGAGGCCGTCCCCGTCCGTCCTCGGAGAACTCACGCGTCATCCCATAGGAGAGAAATGCTGTCGGTGGCGAATTTCTCCTGCGGGCGGGCGGGGACTAGGCCTCCGCCACCCGCCGAGGGGAGGATATCGCGATATCTTCCCGAGCTGGTGGGCCTAGTCGATGACAGGACCCATTGGCCGTATGTGATGAGGAGAAGGGAAAGGAAATGTCGTCAGTAGTGTTGGTCTCTGGAGCCACTGGGTTTATCGGCAAAGCGCTGTGCGCGACCCTTAAGGAGCGGGGACAGGTCTTCACGGCGTTGAGCCGCCGTCCAGAGCGGGCCAAGACGCTTGTGCCGGGCGTGAAAGAGGCGTGGAGGTGGAGGCCGAGATTGGAACCGGCCCCTCAGGCCGCCATCCAGGGAGCGGGTGCGATCGTACACCTGGCGGGCGAAAGCGTGGCCGGGCGATGGAACAAAGAGAAGAAACGGATCATCCGCGACAGCCGGGTCATCGGCACGCGGCACCTGGTCGAGGCGATCGGCGAGGCCAAGTCGAAACCCGGCGTGCTGGTGTGCGCCTCGGCCATCGGCTACTACGGGAATCGGGGGGACGAGGAACTGACCGAAGAGGCCGGTCCGGGCAGTGACTTTCTGGCTGAAGTCTGCCAGGCGTGGGAGGCCGAGGCCAGGCGGGCGGAGGAGCACGGGGTTCGGGTGGTGATGCTTCGCAACGGACTCGTGCTGGGCCGGGGAGGCGGGGCGCTCCAACAGATGCTCATTCCCTTCAAGCTGGGCCTCGGGGGACCGGTGGGCAGTGGAAAGCAGTGGATGTCGTGGGTGCATATCGATGACGTCGTGGGAATCATCCTCCATGCCATCCAGCAGGCGCCTGTCCGAGGGCCCGTGAACGCCACCGCCCCGACTCCGGTCCGCAATCGGGAGTTTACCGAGACGCTGGCGCACCTGTTGCGTCGCCCCGCCGTCCTCCCCGCTCCGGCTTTTGGCCTCAAAATCCTCCTCGGCGAGTTCGCCGATGTCCTGCTCGCCAGCCAGCGGGTGCTGCCCAAGCGAATCCAGGGCGCGGGCTATGGCTTTCGATATTCTAACCTGGAGGCGGCCCTCGGCGCGATCGTGAGTTAAGTTCCGCTCAGGCGGTGGAGACACAGATGCCGTTACAGCACAGTAACGTCGATGCAGGACAGATCGAGGCCCTGGTCAAGAAGCACTTCGGGGGCGACTTCACCTGCTTCGTGACCCGCGATCACCCCTTGGGCCGCTACGTCAAGGGGGAAAGGCCTGATGTGATCGCCCGACCGCGAAAGGTCTCGTTCCTCACCCTGGGCTATGAGGTGATCGGCCAGTTCAAGGACGAGAATGGCGATGTGCTTGAGTTTTACCGGGATTGGGAGGCAAACCGGGCTCGCGCCTTTGTCGAGGAGTACAAACGGGCCCTGGGGCATGATCTGCGGTTACAGATGATCGGCTAGTGCCGTTCCAACGTATTGCCCGCTCAGTCGGCCGCGACGGCCGCGGCCAGCCAGCGGGCCGTGCGTAGAAGGCGCGCATCCCCGTCGCGCGGGCCGACGAGCTGCACACCGAGCGGCAGGCCGTTCGTGCCCTGCAGGAGTGGCAGGCTCACCGCGGGCATTCCGCACAGCGTCCACAGCGTGCAGAACGAGGGGTCCCCGGTCGAGGCAAGATCTTTCGGCGCGGTGCCCGGAGCCGCCGGAGTCAGGATCGCGTCGTAGCGCTGCTCGAACAGCTCCACAAAGCTCTCATGGATCGGCCGGATCCGGGCGACGGCGTGCTTATAGTCAACCGCGCGCACCTCCCGGCCGCGCTCGAGTTGCGCCCGCAGCGAGTCCGACAAGCGGTCGCGGCCCTCTTTCCACTCCCGCTCGAGATTCGCCGCCATCTCGGCCTCCATGATCGTCCGGTGCCACTCCCATGCCTCGGCCGCCGACGGGAGCAACTCGACCTCCTCGACGCGGTCGCCCAGGTGCTCGATCAGCTCTCCGAACGCCTCCTTCGTATCTTCGCCCGCGCGCTCCCAGTGGGGTGTCTTCACGAACGCGAACATCGGCGGCAGCGGCGGCTCTTCGGCTGCCACCTCTGCAAAGGGGATGCGCGCACGCGGTCGCGTGTCGGGATCTCGCTCGTCGTACCCGATGAGCTGCCCGGCGACCAGCGCGAGATCATGGACCGTGCGCGCGAATACCCCGACCTGGTCGAGCGTGCGCGAGAGGGTGAGCATCCCGTGGCGCGGAATGAGCCCGTGGGTCGGCTTGAAGCCGAGCACGCCGCAGAACGCCGCCGGGCGGATGACCGAGCCGTTCGTCTGGCTGCCGAGCGCGAGCGGCACCATCCCGGCGGCCACGGCTGCGGCCGAGCCGCTTGACGAGCCACCGGGCGTATGCGCGGGATTGTGGGGGTTCCGCGTCTTGCCCGGCGTGTAGGTGGCGAACTCGGTCGTCACCGTCTTGCCCATGATGACGGCGCCCGCGGCCCGCAGCATCGCGACCACGGTGGCATCGCGGGAGGGCGTGCGACCGGCGTAGAGCACAGAACCGTACTCGGTCGGCATGTCGGCGGTGTCGAAGATGTCCTTGATTCCCACCGGCACACCATGCAATGGTCCGATCGGTCGCCCCTCGAGGCGCCATGCATCGGCCGCGCGCGCCTGCGCGAGGGCGTGATCGGGATCGAGGAACGCCCAGGCCTGTACCTGCGTGTCCGTCTCCCGAACTCGCGCCAGGCATGCCTCAACCAGCTGCTCCGAGCGGATGAGGCCGTCACGGATCACACGTGCCGCATCCGACGCTGAGAGTAAGTGAAGGTTTGTCAGGTCCATCGTGTGGACGTCGCTCTGGGGCCTACAGAGGGAGGCGGATGCGGGTCCTCAGCCGCCATACAGGAACTCCGGGAGCCAGAGCGTCATGCCCGGCCAGATGTACATGAACGCCAGGCACAGGATGACGATCAGCATGTACGGCATCATGCCGGCGAAGATCTGGTTGAGCGTCACGTGGGGGGGCGACACACCCTTGAGGTAAAAGGCCGCCATCGCCACCGGCGGCGACAGGAATGCCGCCTGGAGGTTGACCGCCACCATGGTGCCGAAGAGGATCGGGTCGATCTGGAAGTGGCTCAGCATCGGAATGAAGATCGGGCAGAAGATCACGATGATCTCGGTCCATTCGAGCGGCCATCCAAGAAAGAAGATGATCGCCTGCGCCATGATCAGGAATCCCACCGGCGAGAGGTCCATCCCCCGTACCCAGCGCTCGATGAGCGCCTGGCCGCCGTGCAGCGCGAACACGCCGGAGAACAGCGCCGAGCCGATGAAGAGCCAGCACACCATGGCCGTCGTCTTCGCGGTCAGGAACGTCGACTCCTTGATGTTCTGCCACAGCGCCCGCGACGTCCGAA
>JAKEGQ010000088.1 GCA_022615475.1 Candidatus Methylomirabilota bacterium
GGCTGCACAGCGACTACCGAAGGACCTTGAGCCGCCTCATCGGGCCTTGCGCCGGCCATCCGGCAGTGTCCTTCGAACAGGCCACCCTCCTCGAGGATCACCACAGGGGCCTCGAGGTCCCCGAAGACACGCGCAGCCGCCTTGAGCTCTATCCGCGAGCTGGCGCGGATGTTGCCCACCACCTCACCCATGATCACGATCGATTCCGCCTGGATCGTGGCGTTGACCACAGCCTTCTCCCCCACGACGAGGGCGTCCGTGGTCACGATCTCACCATGGAACCTGCCGTTCAGGAGCACGGTGCCGGTGCCGGTAAAGCTGTACTTCCCCTCGATCTCGGAGCCTTCATCAATGAAGGCCATGATGCCTGTGTTCTTCGCTGACGCTTTATTGGTGGAGTTCCACAACATGGCAAATCCCCCGAGGAGCGGTCGTTACTTGGCCTGGGCGAGCGGCTTTTCCTTCACCAGGTGGACTGCAGGCTTACCCTCCTCGGCCTCCTTGAGCTTGACGACGTTGCCGTTGAAGAAGCCACCCTTGGAGATCACGAGGGAATTGGTTTCGATGTTGCCGTCCACCCGTCCGCTGGGAGAGATTTCCACGCTCCCCGTCGCCACCATGTTTCCCTCATACTCACCGTGAATGACGGCGTCCACGGTCCGCACGTCGGCATGCACGGAGCCCCGCTCGCCGATGACGAGCTTCCCGCCCACCTTCAACTCGCCCCCGACCTTGCACTCGATCTCGATCGAGTCGGTGATGTCGAACTTTCCCTCGAGCCTCGCGTCGCCGCCCATGACGGTCAGGAGGGCGGACAGGGACGACTGCTTACCGTTGTCCTGGAACTCGGGAGGATCTTGTTTCGGGACAGGGGGATTGGTACGCCTCAACATCGTGTTCTCCTCCTTCTCGGTGGGTCCGACGAGGACCCCTCCATGCGGAACGTCCGTGTGTGATCGGTCTCCATTTGTCGTGGACAAGTGCGCCGAAAACGAAACTGATGATCCTAGGAAAATGTATTGACTGGGGGTGCAAATTTCATGCCTTGCGCCCGGCCGCCCCAGCGGGGCGTGATTGGTCCGACATGGCGGTGCTTCCGTGCTACAATTTCGCACCGACGACACTCTGGCGCGAACCTTCCCTTTCGGGTGCAGCAAGCGACAGGCTGAGGAGTGGATTCGGGTACGGTTGTGATAGGCGAGCGGTTGAAGCGGGCGAGGTCGGTCGTCGTCCTCACGGGAGCGGGGGTCTCAGCGGAGAGCGGCATCCCCACGTTTCGCGGTCCCGAAGGCCTTTGGCAACAGTACAAGCCCGAAGACCTCGCAACTCCTGAAGCCTTCCGGCGCGACCCGATACTCGTTTGGCAGTGGTACGACTGGCGGCGCCAGAAGATCGCCCGGGCGTCCCCAAATCCTGCCCACCACGCATTGGTTCAGATGGAACAGATCGTTCCCGAATTTACCCTGGTGACCCAGAACATCGACGGCCTGCACCGCCTCGCGGGAAGCCGGCGACTGATCGAGCTGCACGGATGTATCTGGCGAATGCGCTGCCAGGCGGAAAAAAGCGTTCGCGAACATCGCGAAATCCCTTTGCGGATCATCCCGCCACGCTGCGACTGTGGAAGTCTCCTTCGCCCCGATGTGGTCTGGTTCGGTGAAGCCCTCTCGGTTGAAACGCAGGCTCAGGCCTTTGCCGTGGCAGAATCGGCCGATGTCTTTCTCACGGTCGGGACCTCGGCCCTCGTTCAGCCGGCCGCCTCGCTTCCCATCGTGGCGAGGCAGCGCGGGGCCTTCGTCATAGAGATCAACCCTACCCCAACCGCAATTACCCCCTTTGTTGACAGCCATTTGCAAGGCCAGGCTGGAGTACTCCTGCCCAAGATTCTCTCCACTCTAACAAAGAGCTAGGCGGAAACCGTTAAAGTCGAGTATCAGAAGATCCGAAAAACTACTTGACAGATAAGGCTTTTCCCCTTCTAATTCCGACGACGCAGTCTTGGAGATCTTTCAGGCAGATGACACGCGACACAAGGACCGGTCTCGGCTTCGGCCTTGTCGCCGTAATGCTCGGCGGCTGTGCTCCCATGGGACTCATTGCGTCTTTCGGTGGGTCCGCTCTCGCCGGGACTTTCTTTGTAAGAGGTCAGACCGTCGAGCGCACCTTTGTCTCACCGATGCCCGAGGTCAAGGAGGCCTGCCGCCGAGCGCTCGAGGTAATGGCCCTCACGATCACGCAGGAAGGACCCTACGGGAAGGAATACCTCATCTTCGCCGCCGCGCCGCCCCAGTACGAAGTCGAGGTAACCATAACCCCTATCACATCGAAGGCAACTAGGGTTTCGGTGAATGCCGATGCCCTTCCGGAGCGGGATAAGGCGACCGGTCTCGAAATCCTCAATCAGACGGCCGCTGCCCTCTCGCCCTCTCCACCGTCTCAGGCCTTCGTCTCCTCAAACGGCGCTGCCCAGTCGCCGACCATAGCTCTACAATCGGTGGTGCAGCCGGAACCTTCTTCGGTTCGACTCACCGCCGGGGCACAGACGTCCCCCTCGCCCAAGCCCCCCCCGGCGGAGCATGAGGAGAGGATGAAACCGGAGGAGGTCTATGACATGGCCATCAATGAATACGTCCGGGGTGACTTTCCCGCCGCGATCGCACATCTCCGCACATACCTTGCCGCCAAGCCTCACAGCCCTCGAAAGCCCAAGGCCCTCTACTTGCTGGGAGAATCCCTGTACAGCCAGCGAGAGTACACGGACGCGCTCCTCCAGTTCGAGACCATCCTCCAGGACTATCCCCAGAGCCCCGAAATCCCCCGGGCCCTCCTGAAGAGCGCCCA
>JAKEGQ010000089.1 GCA_022615475.1 Candidatus Methylomirabilota bacterium
CCTGATGCCTCCTTCGTTGAGGATCTGGGGGCTGACTCGTTGGATACCGTAGAATTGATCATGGTCCTGGAAGAGGAATTCGGGATTGAGATTCCAGACGAGGACGCGGAGAAGATCGTTCACGTCAAGGATGCCGTACAGTATATCAAGGATCGTATCTGAGCTCGGGGACAGCCCAGCTCGCGGGGAGCTGTGATGAGGCGTGTGGTGGTGACGGGGGTGGGAGTTGTCTCTCCCATCGGGATCGGCATCGATCCTTTTTGGAAGGCCCTCGTGAGCGGCACCTCGGGGGTGAGGCGGATCACGCGCTTTGACCCGACCGGTCACGACTGTCAGATCGCAGCGGAAGTGAAGGACTTCGATCCCGTGCAGTGGATCGAGAAGAAAGAAGTCCGCAAGATGGATCTCTTCGTCCAGTACGCGTTGGCGGCGGCCATGATGGCGGTCGAGGATAGCCAGCTGAAGGTGGCCGACGAGAGGCCAGATCGGATCGGGGTGTTGGTGGGGACGGGGATGGGTGGGATCCCGATGCTCGTGGAACAGCACCGGATTCTCTTGGAGAAGGGGCCGGACCGGGTGAGTCCGTTCTTCATCCCCGGCATCATTACGAACATGGCTTCAGGGCGGATCTCCATGCAGGTCGGGGCCAAAGGCCCCAATTCCTGCGTCTCCACGGCCTGTGCCACGGGCAATCACGCTATTGGGGATTCCTTCCGCATCATCCAGCGGGGGGAAGCGGACATCATGCTGGCCGGGGGGACTGAGGCGGTGATCGCCCCCTTGTGCGTCGCCGGGTTCAGCAACTGCAAAGCCCTCTCGACCCGGAACAACGAACCGGAACGGGCCAGCCGTCCCTTCGATAAAGAGCGCGACGGCTTTGTCATGGGCGAGGGTGCCGCGGTGCTGATCGTGGAGGCGCTAGACCATGCCTTAGACAGGGGAGCGAGGATCTATGCGGAGGTGATCGGATACGCGATGAGCGCGGATGCCTATCACGTGACCGCTCCGGCTCCCGCAGGGGAGGGGGCAGTCCAATCGATGCAGGGAGCCCTCCAGGATGCCGGCCTTGCTCCGGAGGCGGTGGACTACATCAATGCCCACGGGACCTCCACGCCCTACAATGACGCCAATGAGACACTGGCGATCAAAACCGTCTTCGGGGAGCACGCGTATCGGCTGGCGGTCAGCTCCATCAAATCGATGATCGGGCACACGCTGGGGGCCGCCGGGGCGATTGAGGCGGCGGCGACAGTCTTGTCGCTCACGCATGGGATCCTCCCGCCGACGATCAACTACGAAAACCCCGACCCCGACTGCGACCTGGACTACGTTCCAAACAAGGCGCGAGAGCTTCCGATCCGGGTCGCCCTCAACAACTCCTTCGGCTTCGGGGGAACGAACGCCACAACGGCCTTCCGCCGTTACGACGAGTAGTCAGCCCGCCTCCTTCCCCTTCTGCATCAACTCCGCGGTCCGGCTTATCGGCGAACCGCGCCCGACTGCCATTTTCTCACCGGGCCCGTCCGGATGATTCCAGCCGGCCTTCATCCTCATCGGGGAGGAAGGTGATCTTCGGAGACACGGCCGACTGCTCTCCTGAGGTTCGCAGCGCGGCCGAGAAGAGATCAATCACCTCTTGGGCCCTGGTGTCCGGTGAGTCCGGCACGACGATGCGGACGTCTCGGGCGTGCAGATCGTGGAGGAGGCTCTGGAGGTGTCTCGCGGCGGAGCGAAGCGTCGAAGTGTTGACCCCTGCTCGCGCCCCGAGCCCGAGCACCAGGATCTTTTCGACCTGAAACTTGCCAGAGGGGTGGAAGAGGGCGGCGCTCCCCAAGCCACCCGTGAACTTCCCGTCCACCGTGAGCCGAGACACGGCTCCCGCGAGATACCAGTCAACCTTCCCGAGGGTATGCCTGGGCACGGGGACATCCTGGTAATGGAACAGGACCAGCACCTCGCCGCGAATTTCTTCGACGGGGTCGAGGGGTGGGGGGGTCATCGTTCGGCGGCTTCCAAGAGGGGGGGGCGGGTGATGGCGCGGATCCGATCCAGGATCCCGTTGACGAAACGGCTGGAATCCTCGCTGCCATACTGCTTGGCGATCTCGATGGCCTCGTTGAGGATGACCTTTTCCGGGATGTCCTTGCGGAAGAGGAGCTCGTAGGTTGCCACGCGGAGGATGTTGCGCTCCACCAAGGCGATCCGTGAGAAGGTCCAATGCTCGGCGTGGCTGGCAATGAGACTGTCGATCTCTTCGCGATGCGTGACGACTCCCGCGACGAGGTCCTCGGCGAAGGCCTGAACCTCCGGCGGGCAGAGATGATCCGCCCAGTAGGCACGAGAGACCTCCGGAAGCTTCCCGGACCGGAACTCGAGCTGGTACAGGATGCTCAGGGCAGCCTCACGGGCGCGTCGCCGTTTACCCATTCTATCCTCTTCGCCCGCGGCCTTCACCCTGCTCCTTGTCGAGCTGCATGAAGAGATGGGCCATCTCGATGGCGGCCAGGGCCGCCTCGAACCCCTTGTTGCCGAGCTTCGTGCCCGCCCGCTCGATTGCCTGCTCGATGGTATCAGCGGTGATCACGCCGAAGATGGTCGGCACGCCGGTCTTCAGCGCTACGGCCGCGACACCCCTGGCGGCCTCGCCCGCGATATAGTCGAAGTGTGGGGTGGCACCGCGGATCACCGCCCCCAGACAGATGACGGCATCGTACCGGCGCGTCGAGGCCAGACGCTCCGCAGTCACCGGGATCTCAAAGGCGCCGGGCACCTTGACGACGTCGATTGTATCCGGATCCGCGCCGTGGCGCACGAGGGCGTCCAGGGCCCCCTCGAGGAGCCTGGTCGTGATGAACTCATTGAAACGGCTGAGGACGATCGCGAAGGAAAATCCCTGGGCCGACAGCTGTCCCTCGAAATTCCGTGACATGATTCCTCCGTGGCCTACCCGTGCCCTCCGCTGATGCGGTGGAGCAGGTGACCCAGCTTCTGTTGCTTGGCTGCAAGGTAGTCTCGGTTTTCCGGCCCCGGCTGGACTTCCAGGGGGATGCGCTCGACGATGCGAAGCCCGTATCCCTCAAGGCCCACTATCTTACCGGGATTGTTGGTGAGGAGGCGCATTGTGCTCACCCCGAGATCGACCAGCACCTGAGCGCCGATCCCGTAATCGCGGAGATCCGGCTTGAAGCCCAGCTTTTCGTTCGCCTCCACCGTGTCATACCCTTGATCCTGCAGTTCATACGCCCGGAACTTGTCGGCGAGTCCGATGCCGCGCCCCTCCTGGCGCATGTAGAGGAACACGCCTCTGCCTTCCGCGGCAATCAGGGCTAACGCCCGATCCATCTGCGGACCGCAGTCGCAGCGCAGAGAGCCAAAAACATCGCCCGTCAGGCATTCGGAATGCACGCGGACCAGCACCTCATCGGCCGGGGTGATGTCCCCGAGGGTCAGGGCCAGGTGCTGATCGTGGCCGACCAGACTCTGGTAGAGGAGGGCGCGGAAGGTCCCGTGACGCGTGGGGACGGCGGCCGCCGCAACCCGCCGGACCAGCTTTTCGCGCCGCATCCGGAACCGAATCAGGTCCTGCACCGTGATCACGCGAAGGCCGTGGCGGCTGGCGAACTCAAAGAGCTGGGGGACCCGGGCCATGCTCCCGTCCTCGTTCATGATCTCGCAGATCACCCCGGCCGGATAGAGTCCCGCGAGCCGGCTCAGGTCCAGTGCCGCTTCAGTCTGGCCAGCCCGGGCGAGGACGCCCCCCTCGCGTGCCCGCAGGGGAAAGATGTGGCCAGGCACCGTCAGGTCCTCCGCCCTCGTCTTCGGGTCCACGAGGGCCCGGATTGTCGTGGCCCTGTCCTGGGCTGAGACTCCGCTCGTGATGCCCCGCCGGGCCTCGACCGAGACGCAGAAGGCGGTGTCGTAGAGCGAGGTGTTCTCCGAGACCATCAGCGGGATGTGCAGCTCGTCGAGGCGCCCGCCCGGAAGGGAGACACAGATAAGGCCGCGCCCTTCTCTCGCCATGAAGTTAATCGCCTCCGGGGTGATCCGCTCGGCGGCCATCGTCAGGTCCCCTTCGTTTTCCCGGTCCTCGTCATCGACGACGATCACCATTCGCCCGTCTCGGATCTCTTTGATGGCGCTTTCGATCACGTCAAAAGCCATGGGTATCTCCCGGCCCGATCTACGCGAACCCCTGCTCGCGGAGGAATTGCGCAGTCAGGAGAGATCGATCCCGCATGATCTGACTGGAGAGGAGTCGTTCGAGATAGCGACTCAATACATCTACTTCTATATTGACGAGACTGCCGGGCCCCTTCCACCCGAGGGTCGTGATCGCCAGCGTGTGGGGGACAAGGCACACGGAGAAGGCCTCTTGCGAGACCTCGACGAGGGTGAGGCTCACTCCGTCGACGGCGATCGACCCTTTCGGCGCCAGGTAGATGTCCAGGGCAGGTGGAACGCCGATCCACATCCATAGGGAATCTCCCGCGGGCTGCCGCCGGATGGTCCGGCCGACCCCGTCCACATGCCCGGTCACGAAATGCCCTCCAAGGCGATCGCCCACCTTGAGCGGCCGCTCCAGATTGACGCGATCTTCGAGCTTGAGGTCACCGAGCGTGGTCACCGCGAGGGTCTCGGAGGAGAGGTCCGTGGTGAAGGCAGCCCCGTCGCCCTGGACCACCGTGAGACAGGCCCCGTTCACGGCGATGCTTTCTCCAACGGTGAGATCCGGGAGTCGCGTCCCCGTCTCGATGGTCAGGCGCGCTCCGGCCTCACCTCGCGTGAGGGCGATCACTCGTCCTTGAGTTTCAATGATGCCGGTAAACATCTCGCTACGGCGCCACCCGGGAGGGCGGTTCGCTCAGGTAGCCCTCGACGACACAATCATCCCCGATGCGCTCCACGGTCAGCTGCTTGACGCGAAGGGCATCCACCAGCTTCTCGGCCCCTTCCCCTTGCAGGAGCATGGGGGCCCTCTTGCCACCAATCAGGAGAGGGGCCAGCATCAGGATCACCTTGTCCACGACCCCCGCCTCAAGCGCGGAGGTGGCCAATCTTCCCCCTCCCTCGATCATGACCGAAGTGATCTCGCGGCGTCCTAACTCACGGACCAGGTCGGGAAGGGAAACCCCTCCTTCGCCGGATGGGAGCACCGTGACCTCCACCCCGTGCTCTTCGAGTCTCAGGAGGCGAGCGCGGGAGATTCGGGCGGAGGTGGCCACCAGCACCGGACGCGACCCACTCCGCAAGAGGCGCGCCGTGAGCGGAAGGCGGCCTCGGCTGTCGACGATCACCCGCAAAGGATCGTGTCCCTCCCCCCCATCCAACCGGGTCGTGAGCATGGGGTCATCCCGCAGGACCGTCCCGATGCCGACCACGACCGCATCCACCGCGTTGCGAAGCTCGTGGACCCGACGCCTGGCCTGCTCGCCGGTGATCCATTGCGAGTCGCCGGTCCGCGTGGCGAGCTTGCCGTCCAGGCTCATGGCGGCCTTGAGGATGACCAGCGGTTCTCCGGTCCGAATGTATTTGAAATATGCCTCGTTCAGACGAACGGCCTCTTCCTCGAGCAGCCCCACCTCGACCTCGATCCCGGCCTCTCGAAGCCTCTGCACGCCGCGGCCTGCCACGGCCGGGTTGGGATCGTATGTCGCTGCGACCACGTTTGCCACTCCGGCGTGAATCAGGGCGTCGGCGCAGGGAGGCGTCTTCCCGAAATGGGCACACGGCTCGAGCGTGACGTAGCACGTCGCTCCCGTAGCCTC
>JAKEGQ010000090.1 GCA_022615475.1 Candidatus Methylomirabilota bacterium
CTCAGTCAGGGAAAACACCTGATGGTGGAGAGAGAGGCCTTCACGCACCATCCGCCTACGCGTGAATAGGGATTATCAACAGGTATTTTCAGGTATTTTCCGCTCTGTAATTCCCCTATTTCCCTGATTTCCCCTGCTCGCCTTGTCGAATATTTTTACCGGTAGACGCTTACTCACTCTTACCAATCCACATTTTCGAGGGAACCAGGGGAGCTTTCCCATTCTTATCTGAGGCTTCGCGTATGCAGTGACACTCAGCGCGAGTCTGAGGGTCAGGAAGATGCTCTATGGAGACTGACAAAACCCATTGTTACTTCCCTCGGAGGGTATCTATGCTGCGGCCAGTGTGGGGCTTCCTCCTTCTCCTGTTGGTGACCCCGTATGCTAGTCCCCGCCTCCCGCCGGCGCCACCTGAGGGCGAGGTGGGGATCGCCTCGTGGTATGGACCAAGGTTTCACGGGCGACGCACGGCAAATGGGGAGGTCTTTGATATGCACCACCTCAGTGCCGCGCACCCGACGCTTCCGCTGGGTTCGTGGGTGGAGGTGACAAACCTAGACAACGGCCGGTCGATTCCGCTCCGGGTGAATGACCGCGGGCCTTTCATCGCTGGTCGGATCATCGACGTCTCCTACGCAGCGGCTCGGAGCCTCGACATGTTGGAGGAGGGAATTGCGCGGGTGCACCTGTGGCCGCTTCAGGCGTCCGCCGCGGCTCGACTATCCCCGGGCGGTGTTTCGCGACGGGGTCGATCGTCGCCTCTACTTAGACAAGCTCCAGCGCTACTGTGCCGCCAAAAGAGTGCACCTCTTCATCTACCCCGCACTGTCCAGTCGCACACCCCCCCTTGCTAGTCTGAGCCCTATTATCCGCATCGTTGGGGCCTATCTATCCACGGGTCGAGTTCCCGTTCACCAGCGGCAAGTTCATCGCTCCCGCGCAGGCGCTCTCGGCCGGTGACATCTTCTTCTTCGTCTGCGGGGCAGTGGTGCGCTGCATGGAGAAGACAAGGCGATGCGTTCTCGATCTAACCGGTCTGGCCGCAATGGACTCGGAGGTCACCACGCCTTGCTAAGAACAGCTGAAGCATGTTGGGCTCCCGGCACTTCGGTCATCATAACCGCCTATCACCTGACGGCCCGATGCGAGAGACACGCCGAGAAGGGAAGCAAAGCATTGGGTTGACAAGGGAGCGAAGGGCGAATAGAATATCTTGGTTTTCCGGGACGGCGAAGGGGGGCATCCGGATGTTGGCGGGGCGGACGTATAACGCGAAGCCGGGCGAGGTCGAGCGTCGCTGGTATGTCGTGGACGCGCAGGGCAAGGTCTTGGGGCGGCTTGCCAGCGAGGTGGCGATGGCCCTTCGGGGCAAGCGGAAGCCCCAGTTTACCCCTCATGTGGACACCGGCGACTTTGTGATCGTCGTCAACGCCCAGAAGGTCCTCTTGACCGGCAAGAAGCTCCGGGACAAAATGTATTACCGTTCCTCGAGGTATCCTGGAGGATTGAAGGCGACAGCCGCAGGTGACCTGCTGAAGAAGCATCCTGAACGCCTGATCCAGCGAGCCGTCCGAGGCATGCTTCCCAAGACCAAGTTAGGGGATGCCCTCTACCGGAAGCTCAAGGTGTATGCCGGCGAGAAGCATCCGCACCAGGCCCAGAAACCTGTTCCCTTAGCGGTTCGGTGAGGAGCGTCGTGGCCAATACTACAGCGGGTTATTACGGCACAGGGAGACGGAAGAGCGCGGTGGCCCGGGTGCGACTGAAAGCGGGAGAGGGGCGAATCGTGGTCAACCGCCGGCCGATGGACGAGTATTTCGGCCGCGCCACCCTTCGCATGGTGATCGCCCAACCCCTGAAGGTCGTCGGCGTGGAGGGCAAGTACGATGTCATCGCCGACGTCCGGGGGGGCGGCAGTACGGGACAGGCGGAGGCGATTCGGCATGGGATCTCTCGAGCCCTGCTGGCGCTGGATGGGGGACACCGTCCTCCCCTCCGGCAAGCGGGCCTGCTCACCAGGGATCCCCGCGTCAAGGAGCGGAAGAAGTACGGACAACGGGGGGCCCGAGCGCGATTCCAGTTCTCCAAGCGCTAACCGGAGCATGGATGCGGAAAAGGAGGGTCACCCGGGTGACCTTCCTTTTTTTATCTCTCAATCTCGAGGAGGGAAAGGGATTCCGTGATGAAGCGGAAGGTGGCCGTCGCCGGGGCCAGCGGTTACGCCGGTGCGGAACTCCTCCGACTCTTGGTGCAGCACCCGGCGGTAGAGGTGGTGGCCGCGACGTCTGAGACCTACACCGGCAAACCGGTGAGGGCGGCCCTGCCGAGCCTCTCTGGACTCGTCGATCTGTCCTTCGAGCCCATGGACCCGACGAGGCTCGCCTCGGTGGCGGAGGCCATCTTTCTGGCCATGCCGCATACCGCGTCGGCGACGCCAGCTGCCGCTTTACTCCAGGCCGGGTGCCGCGTGATCGATCTCAGCGCCGACTTTCGTCTCCGGGACCCTGCGGTCTACGAACGGTGGTATCGGGCGGCCCATCCGGTACCCCACCTCCTCACAGGGGCGGTGTGGGGCCTACCGGAGCTTTACCGGGAGAGTATCCGACAGGCCCGATTGGTCGCTGTCCCCGGGTGCTATCCGACAGGGGCTCTTCTGGGTCTTCAGCCACTCGTGCGTGCGAGAAAAATCGCCCTCGATTCGATCATCGTGGATGCGGCCTCTGGGACCTCCGGAGCAGGGCGCAAGCTCGATCTGCCCCTTCACTTCTCCGAGGCGAACGAGAATTTCAAGGCGTATGCGGTTGCCTCCCACCGCCACACGCCCGAAATGGAGCAGGAGCTTTCGCGGCTCGCTGGACAGGAGGTGGTTCTCTCCTTCACACCCCATCTGGTCCCGATGACGCGCGGCATCCTGAGCACCATCTACGCGACCTTGACCTCCCCGATGACGGTGGAGAGTCTGCACGAGCTCTTTCATCACGCGTATAAGGGAGAACCCTTCGTCAGGGTCCTGCCTCCGGGGATCTTTCCCGAGACCAAGCAGGTCTGGGGCTCGAACTACTGTGACATCGGGGTTGCGGTGGATTCGCGGGCGGGGAGGGCCATCGTCATCACGGCTCTCGATAATCTGGTCAAGGGGGCGGCAGGCCAGGCGATCCAGGCGATGAACCTGATGGTCGGACTGGACGAGACCCTCGGCCTTGAGGCGGCCCCGCTCTTCCCGTAGGATGCAATCCGACGGCGGATGACCGACGACCGACAGCCAAGAGCTCGGAGGAACCTCGCTCTTAGCGACATCGGACGTCGGACGACTCGACTGAGCGGTTCGACGTTGCTCACCGCCCTGAGTGTGTCGAAGGGCTCGTCGAAGTCTTCGGACCTTGGACTGTGAACCATGAACCGTGAACGCTTTCAAGAGCTGGCAGGGGGGATTACGGCCGTCCGCGGGGTGCGGGCGGCGGGGGTGCACTGCGGTATCAAGAAGGCGAAGCCGGATCTTGCCCTCATCCAGGCCGCGGAGCCGTGCCCGGTGGCAGGGGTCTTCACCACCAACCGGGTCAAGGCGGCTCCGGTCCTCTGGTCCCAAAAGCGCCTGCGGGAGGGCAGACGCCTGTCGGCGATTGTGGTCAACAGCGGCAATGCCAATGCCTGCACCGGGCTTCAGGGGCTCCAGGATGCCGAGAAGATGGCCCAGCTTACCGCTGCCGCTGTGGGGTGTCCGGAGGAGGAAACTTTTGTGTGCTCCACGGGGATCATCGGCCGGACACTTCCGATGGACCGTGTCGCCTGGGGAATTCGTGAGGCGGCCGCCCGGCTTCGGGAAGAGGGGGGACCTGAGGCTGCCCGGGCGATCATGACGACCGACACGGTCCCAAAGGAGGCAGCGGTCGCACTGGACGTGGAGGGGCGTCGAGTCCACGTGGCGGGCATGACGAAGGGCGCGGGGATGATTGCCCCGCGAATGGCCACCATGCTCGGCTTTCTCGCCACCGATGCCGTCCTTCAAGCGCCTGATCTTCAGGCGCTTCTCCTCGAGGCGGTCGACCGGTCCTTTCACTGCATCACGGTGGATGGGGACACCAGTACCAACGATACGGTCCTCTGCTTTGCTACCGGCAAGGCCGGCGGCCCGCCGCTTCACCCGGGAGCGCCGGGATGGACAGTCTTCCGGGAGGCTCTCATGGAGGTCACCCGCACCCTGGCGAAGAAGATCGTGGCCGACGGCGAGGGGGCGACCAAGCTCGTGACGGTTCAGGTGGCCGGGGCCCCCTCTCCCGAGGCGGCGCGGCGCATTGCCCTCGGGGTCGCCAATTCCCCCCTGGTGAAGACCGCCTTTTTCGCTCAGGACTGCAACTGGGGACGGATCATGGCGGCGATCGGGGCTTCCGGGGTCGATGTGGATCCCGATGCGATCAATATCAGGATCGGAGAGGTGCCCGTGGTTTCAGGCGGGGTCGGTCTCGGCTCGCGGGCCGAGGAGGCAGCCCACAAGGTCATGACCCTGCGCGAATTTGTCGTGGCCGTTGATCTCAACCGGGGAGAGGGAGCGGCGGTCGTCTGGACCACCGATCTGGGCTACGAATATGTGCGGGCGAACGTGCTCTATCGCAGCTGATGTCCGTTAACCGACGACCGAGCGAGTTCCTGGGGGTCCTTGGGTTTAAGCCCAAAAAACCCAACAGACTCAACGAAACCAATGAACGTGCCAACACCCGAACGTGGCTTGTCAGACAGGCTCGGGATGTGATATGAGAGAGTGGGTTACGAGAGGTCACAATACACACGCCTTCGGATCTTCCGCCCGGTGTTTGCCTTGGGCAAATGGCGCGGAAGAGGTGAAGAGGGCGGCGGATGAACCGGTGAACAGGAGGAATGTATGCCTGATGTGACGATGAAAGAGCTCTTGGAGGCGGGGGTCCACTTCGGACATCAGACCAAGCGCTGGAACCCGAAGATGAAAAAGTACCTCTTCGGCGAGCGAAACGGCATCTATATCATCGACCTCCAGAAGACTATCGAGAAGTTCAATGAGGCGTGCCGATTCGTCGGGGAGATCGCCGGGCGTGGAGAGTCTGTTCTCTTTGTAGGGACCAAGCGGCAGGCGGCGGATTCCGTCCAAGAAGGGGCGGAGCGGAGCGGGATGTTTTACGTGAATCACCGCTGGCTCGGCGGGACCTTGACAAATTTCCAGACCATCCGGAAGAGCATCAACCGGCTCAAACAGCTGGAGCAGATGCAGTCGGACGGAAGCCTCGAGGGGCTTCCCAAGAAGGAGGCGTTGCATCTCGGCCGCGAGGTCGAAAAGCTGAACCGGACGCTGGCGGGGATCAAGGAGATGAGTCGACTGCCCGCGGCCGTCGTGGTCGTCGATACCAAGCGGGAGCGGATCGCCGTTCGAGAGGCTCGGCGCCTTGGCATCCCCGTGGTGGCCCTGGTGGACACCAACTGTGATCCGGAAGAGATTGACTACCCGATTCCTGGCAATGATGATGCCATCCGCTCCATCAAGCTGATCACGTCTCGATTGTCCGACGCGGTTCTGGAGGGACGCGGGGCCGTTGACCGGGGACTGGAGCAGGAGATACTCGAAGGGGCCGAGGCGGCCAGTGAGGCCACGGTCGACGCGCCGCCCGCCGACGACGAGGAGGTTGAGGCAGTGTATGATGTCAACAGATAACGGCAGCCCGTCGGCGAGGGCGTGGACGGCTGGCATGGGAAACCGATGATGGAGATAGCCGCGTCGCAGGTCAAGGAGCTCCGAATCAAGACCGGGGCGGGCGTGATGGAGTGCAAGTCAGCCCTGGAAGAGGCTCGCGGGGATTTCGAGCGGGCAGTCACCATCCTTCGGGAGCGGGGAATGGCGAAGGCGGCCCTGAAGGCCGGGCGGGCGGCGGCCGATGGGCTGATCGTCGCCTACGTTCATCCCGGTGGCCGGATCGGGGTGCTGATCGAAGTGAATTGTGAGACCGATTTTGTGGCGCGGACCGAACAATTCCAGGCCTTGACCAAGGATCTGGCGATGCATGTGGCGGCCATGAATCCCCTCTACGTTCGGCGGGAGGAGGTCCCCGAAGCGGTGCTCGCCGAGGAGCGGCGGATCTTGCAGAAGCAGGCAGCGAGCAGCAGCAAGGCGCCCGACGTCGTCGAGCGGATCGTACAGGGTCGGCTGGAGAAATTCTTCGTCGAGGCCTGTCTGATGGACCAACCCTTTGTGAAGGATCCGGAGCGGAAAGTCGAACAGGTCATCCAGGAGGCCATCAGCACTATAGGTGAGAACATCGTGGTCCGCCGCTTCTGCCGATATCAGTTGGGTGAAGCAGGTCCGACGTCCTAAGACTTCGGCGAGCTCAGTCGAGCCGTCCGACGTCTTCGGATCGTGGGTTCCTTTGGACATTCGGACATCGGACCTCGGACATCGGACGCCGAAACGGACATGGATCTGAAATACAAGCGGATCGTCCTCAAGGTCAGTGGGGAAGCATTGGCGGGAGACCAGGGGTATGGGATCAACCCCGAGGTGATTCGTTTTGTCGCCGGGGAGATCGAGGCGGTTCACGCTTTGGGGGTGCAGATCGCGGTGGTGGTGGGAGGCGGCAACATCTTCCGTGGCCTGGCGGCGGCCGCGGCCGGCATGGATCGGGCCACCGCCGACTACATGGGGATGTTGGCGACGGTCCTGAACGGTCTTGCGTTGCAGGATGCCCTCGAGAAGCGCTGGGTCGACACGCGCGTACAGTCGGCCATGGAGATGCGAGAGGTTGCCGAGCCCTTCATTCGCCGTCGGGCGATCCGGCATTTGGAGAAGGGTCGGGTGGTGATCTTTGTCGGCGGCACCGGCAATCCGTACTTCTCGACGGACACCGCGGCGGCGCTCAGGGCCATCGAGATCGGTGCAGAGGTCGTCTTTAAGGCCACGAAGGTGGACGGGGTGTATACGGCCGATCCGTTGCAGGACGCGACCGCCCAGAAGTTCGAGGAATTGAGCTATATCGAGGTGCTCAGTCAGAAGCTCAAGGTGATGGATTCCACGGCCATCTCGCTCTGCATGGACAACCGGTTTCCCATTGTGGTCTTCAACCTCCATGAGCAGGGACGCTTGAAGGGGCTGGTGTTGGGGGAGCGAGTGGGGACCATCGTCAAGGAACGGTAGGCCATGGTCAAGGATCTGCTAGATCGCACAGAGACGGCCATGAAGAAGGGGGTCGAGTCGGCGGGGCGAGACTTTGCCGGAGTCCGAACCGGTCGCGCCTCTACGGCGCTCCTGCAAGGGATCACCGTGGACTGTTATGGGACCATGACTCCGCTTCAGCAGGTAGCCACCGTGGCCACCCCCGAGACGCGTCTGATCACCATCCAGCCCTGGGATCCGAACCTGGTCGCGGCCATCGAAAAGGCGATTCTGAAATCGGGCCTGGGGATCACTCCCTCGAACGACGGGCGGGCAATCCGGATCGCCATGCCACCCCTCACCGAGGAGCGCCGAAAAGAGTTGGTCCGGGTCGTGCGGCGCATCGGGGAAGAGGGGCGGGTCGCCATTCGGAATGTCCGGCGCGACGCCAACGAAAAGCTCAAGGCCCTTGAGAAGCAGAAGAAGATCACGGAAGATGATCTCAAGAAGGGTGTCGAATCGGTCCAGAAGCTCACCGACAAGTACATCAAGGAACTCGAAACGGCCTTGACCACCAAGGAGAAGGAGATCCTTGAGTTCTGACAGGCGTCCCCCAGTGGCCAGG
Source organism: Candidatus Methylomirabilota bacterium (assembly GCA_022615475.1). GTDB lineage: Bacteria > Methylomirabilota > Methylomirabilia > Methylomirabilales > CSP1-5 > CSP1-5. The sequence goes on from JAKEGQ010000090.1 coordinate 7,734, forward strand.
CGTGGCTCTTGAACGCTTTCATCCATCCCTCCCCCGACGATCTTTTTTCTTTTCCCATGCCCAGTCGCAGACATGCCTACCGGGACCTCCGGTGGACCGAGCTTTCTCTTGGGATCTGGCTGTGTACGGCAGAAGGCTCCTGAGCGCCCTGATCCTCCTTCTCCCCTTTCTCCTCCTCATCGTCTACGGCGGGGAAGGGGGATTTACCCTGCTGGCGATGTTGGCCGCGGTGATCAGCGTCTGGGAGTTCACCCGGCTGGCGGATCCCTCCGCTCCCTGGCGCGTGATATCCCTGCTGGCGGCGGCCGCCCTTGTCGGAGCGACCTCACTCCGAGGTATGGAGTGGTTCGGCCCGGGCGTGCTCCTCTTTCTATTGCTAGCACTTTCGCGTGTCGTTGGGGGAGGAGAAGACCTGGAGACCGACTTTCGTCGTGCCACCCTCTGTGTTGTCGGGGTCCTGTATGTTGCCGGTCCCCTGAGCTTCGCGGTGGTCCTCAGGGGGATGCCGGAGGGCGTACAGTACATCCTTCTCGCGTGCAGCATCGTCTGGATTGGAGATACGGCCGCATTCTACATAGGGTCAATCCTGGGGCGCCGGCCCTTGGCCCCACGGCTCAGCCCCAAGAAATCCGTGGAGGGGAGTGTGGCCGGACTGGTGGCGAGCATGCTCGCGTCCTGGTTGGGGACGCGCGCCTTGGGCATGCCGGTCCCATTCCTCTCCAGCCTTCTCTTGGGGGCCGTGATCGGGGGTGCGGGACAGCTGGGAGACTTGGTCGAGTCCGGCATCAAACGTGCCTTCCACGTGAAAGACACGAGTGGCCTCATCCCCGGCCATGGAGGGATGCTCGACAGGATCGACAGCCTCCTCTTTGCACTCCCCGTCTTCTACGTTTGGGTCAGGATGGGATGGATCTAACAGGCGCACGAGAGGATCCTCTCCCTTGGCGCCAGATGGTCTCACGAGGAGGCCTGGCAGCCCTGAGCGGCGTTCTCCTCGCGCTGAGCTTTCCCAGATTTGACTTGGCCCCTCTCGCCTTCGTGGCCCTCATCCCTCTCTTGGTAGGGCTGGACGGCGTCCCTCCCCTCCAAGGCACGTATCTGGGGGTCGTCGCAGGGACAGTCTTCTCCCTCATGAGCATCCCCTGGGTCGTCCATACGATGACTGCGTACGGAAAGCTTCCCCTCCCTGTCAGCGTCCTGCTGCTCGTTGCGCTTTCGCTCTACCTTGCGCTCTACGTGGGGGTCTTTGCGTTCGGAGTCACGCGCCTGTCGCCTGGAGGCGGTCTCGGCTATCTCGTGGGTGCTGCGACCTTGTGGGTCAGCCTCGAGTATCTGCGCACCTTCCTCCTGACCGGCTTCCCCTGGAATCTCCTGGGGTATACTCAGTACAGGAGCCTTTCGATTATCCAGATTGCATCGGTCACCGGCGTCTACGGGGTCTCATTTCTGCTGGTCCTGGTCAATGTCGCGGTGGCGCTCGCCTGCCTTCACGTTCGACGGAGCGGGTGGCAGGCCTTGATGCCTGCACTCGGGGTGGGGGTGCTCCTCATGGGGACAGTGCTGTTCGGCATGGGGAGGGTGTCGGCCGAGATCCCCCGCGGAGAGATCCGGGTATCGGTCGTCCAGGGGAATATCGAGCAGGGGGTCAAGTGGGACCCGGAATTCGCGGGCCGGACGATCGCCATCTATAATCGTCTGACCCGCAGGACAGATCGGGGGGCGGACCTCATCGTTTGGCCCGAGACCGCCGTCCCCTTTTTCCTCCGGGAGGGGGGGCCGTTGACACGACGGGTCCTCGACCTCGCGATGGAGGTTCAGGCGCCTCTCCTGGTGGGGAGCCCGGATCGCGTGAGCGGCGCCTCGCCGCGCTACTACAACAGCGCCTTCCTCATCTCGCCGGCGGGGGAGATTGTGCAGAAATATGATAAGATGCATCTGGTCCCCTTTGGGGAATACGTTCCCCTATCGTCGCTCCTCTTTTTCGTGCACAAAATGGCGACCGGGATCGGCGATTTTAGCGCCGGAGAGGCATTCACGGTCTTCGAGATTCCCGAGGGACGCTTTGGGGTTCTGATCTGCTTTGAGACGATCTTTCCCGATCAGGTCCGCCGGTACGTTCTCGCCGGGGCCGACTTCCTGGTGAATATCACCAACGACGCCTGGTTCGGGGACTCCGCTGCCCCGTATCAGCATCTCAGCATGGCTGCGCTGCGGGCCGTGGAAAACGGGGTCTACCTGGTGCGGGCGGCGAACACCGGCATTTCCGCCCTCGTCGCCCCGTCGGGCCAGATCCTGGAACAGTCAAACCTCTTTGTCGAGGCCGTCCTCTCGGGAACGATGGCTCCCCGGTCAGGGGGGACGTTCTACACGAGACGCGGGGATCTGTTCGCCTGGGGATCTGTTCTCATCAGCCTCTTCCTCCTGGCTCCCAGGAGGCGGACGGGGCGCAAGGAAAGGAGGATACGATGACGGCCGAACTCGGTAAGCGACTCGAGGCGGCAGTGGCGAAAATCGAAAACCTCTGGGCCTATCTTTGACCTGCCGGCGAAGGCACAGCGGGCTGAGCAGCTAGAGCAGATCGCCCAGGGCCCCGACTTTTGGAAGGAACCGGATCGAGCCCAACGGCTACTGAGGGAGCTCGGGGAGCTGAAGGAGACACTGTCGCTCCACTCTGCGCTCAAGAGTGAGGTTGAAGATCAGCGAACGCTGCTGGAGCTCGCCCGGGAGGCGGACGACGAGGAAGCCCTCAGGGAGGTCGAGGGAGCGGTCAAGACGTTGGAGCAACGGGTCAACGATCTGGAGCTCCGCGTACTCCTCTCTGGCCCCCACGACCGGGGCAATGCCATCCTCTCGATCAATCCGGGGGCGGGCGGGACCGAGTCCCAGGACTGGGCCCAGATGCTACTGCGGATGTACGTGCGCTGGTGCGACAGCCGAGGCTTCAAGACGCAGGTCCTCGATCTCCAGCCGGGGGAGGAAGCGGGGATCAAGGGGGCGGTCGTTTCTGTGGTCGGCCCCTACGCGTACGGCTATTTCAAGGCCGAGGTGGGGGTCCATCGCCTCGTTCGGATCTCACCCTATGATGCCAGCCACCGACGGCATACTTCCTTTGCCTCGGTGGCGGTCCTGCCCGAGGTGGAGGAGGTCGAGGTGGTGATTAACGAGAAGGACCTGAAGATCGAGACCTTCCGGGCAAGCGGGCATGGGGGGCAACACGTGAACGTGACCGATTCGGCCGTCCGGATCACCCACCTCCCCACCGGGACGGTAGTCTCGTGCCAAAATGAGCGTTCCCAGCACAAGAACAAGGCCCTCGCCATGAAGGTGCTCCGATCCCGACTGTATGAACATTTCCGGGAGAAGCAGGAGCAGGAGATGCAGGCGTTGGCCGGGGAGAAGAAGGAGATCGCCTGGGGATCGCAGATCCGATCTTATATCCTCGCGCCGTATCAGCTCGTGAAGGACCATCGCACAGGCGTAGAGACGGGAAACGTCGAGGCGGTGCTGGGTGGGGCGATCGACCCCTTCGTGAACGCCTATCTGTTTCAGCCGGCCCGCCGCCTTTCACCTTGACAGATTTGAACGTTCCTCTCTACACTTTTGCGAATACGACGGCGCCACGATGGAGGTCGGCGTGGAAGAGAGCAGTCCACTGATCCGGGAGCGGCAGGGGAAGCTCGAGAAGCTGCGACGGATGGGGATCAACCCGTACGGCTCGCGCTGGGAAGTCACCGCGCTGGCCGGTGATCTCCAGGAGCGACACCGCGACACACCGTCCGCCTTCTTCGATTCCGAGGCGGTGACCGTCAGCCTGGCCGGTCGGCTGATGACACTGCGCGACCACGGCAAGACGACCTTTGCCGATCTCAAGGACCGCACCGGCCAGATCCAGGTCTACCTGCGCGAGGACCGGCTCGGAAACGAGGCATACGGCCTCATGAAATGGACGGATATCGGCGATTTTCTGGGGGTCACGGGCCGCCTCTTTCGGACCCGCACCGGCGAGCTCACCGTCGCGGCTGACGAGTTCCGCCTGTTGACCAAGTCTCTTCGCCCTCTGCCAGAGAAGTGGCATGGCCTCGTCGACGTGGAGACCCGCTACCGGCAGCGGTATCTGGACTTGGTGGCAAACCCGGAGGCGGCGGCGGTCTTTCACCGCCGATCGCAGCTGATCCGCGAGCTCCGTCAGTTCTTCGACCAGCGGGGATTCCTCGAGGTGGAGACGCCCATGATGCAGACCGTGGCGGGGGGGGCTGCTGCTCGGCCTTTCGTTACCCACCACAACGCCCTGGACATGGATCTCTATCTGCGCATCGCCCCGGAACTCCACCTGAAGCGTCTGTTGGTGGGCGGGCTGGAGCGCGTATACGAAATCAACCGCAACTTCCGGAATGAGGGGATCGATACGCGCCATAATCCCGAGTTCACCATGCTGGAGTTCTATCAGGCGTACGCGGATTATCATGATTTGATGACCCTGACCGAGGAACTCCTCCCCCATCTGTGTCGGGTTCTCCTCGGTGGGGAGGAGCTCACGTACCAGGGCGTGCGGATCAGTCTCTCTCCCCCCTGGCCCCGATTGACGGTCGTGGAGGCACTCCGGAAGGTGGGCGGAATCCGGGAGGCGGATCTGGAGGGTGCCGAGGAGCTGCGCGCCGTCGCCGCCCGGCGCGGCGTCCCGGTACAGGCGGGGTGGGGATGGGGCAAGCTTGTCGACGCACTGATGGCGCATCTGGTGGAGCCCCACCTGGTCCAGCCGACATTCCTCCTCGACTTCCCCCTCGAGCTTTCCCCCCTGGCCAGGAGTCAGCCGGACAATCCTCGCCTGGCCCAGCGGTTCGAGCTCTTCGTGGCGGGGCTCGAGCTGGCGAACGCCTATACAGAGCTGAACGATCCTCAGGAACAGCGTCAGCGCTTCGAGGAACAACTGCGGGCGCGAGAGGGCGGAGACGAGGAGGCGCACCGGATGGATGAGGATTTTGTCCGCGCCCTCGAGTACGGAATGCCGCCGGCGGCGGGAGAGGGGATCGGAATCGACCGTCTGGCCATGCTCTTCACCGATTCACCCTCCATCCGCGACATCATCTTGTTTCCGGTGCTCCGCCCGAAGGAGCAGGGATGAGCCTCCGTCAACGCATGCCTTACGAGATGCTGATCGGGCTCAGGTATTTGAAGTCGAAGCGACGAGAGGCCGTGATCTCCCTGATCACGCTGATCTCGAGCGGCGGGGTGGCGTTAGGCGTCATGGCCCTTATCGTCGTCCTCTCGGTCATGAGCGGCTTCGAGAGGGAGCTCCGGACCAAGATCCTGGGAACCACGGCCCATGTGGTCTTGCTCAAGTTCGGCGAGGGAGGGCTGATCAACGCGGCTGAGCTCCTGCCCCGGGTCGAGTCGCTCCCGCATGTGATCGGGGCTGCTCCCTTCACCCTCCATCAGGTCATGCTGACCACTCGCCAGGGCGTGATGGGGGCCGTCCTCCGGGGGATTGATCCCCAGCAGGAGGGGAAGGTCACCGACCTGGCACGGAACATGAAAGAAGGAACCCTGGACGCCCTCGGTCGGGTCGGTGATGGGATCATCCTCGGTAAGACGTTGGCGGCGAACCTGGGGGTGCGCGTCGGAGATCCGGTGAATGTCGTCTCTCCCGTCGGTGGGGGCGTGACACCCCTCGGGATGGTCCCCCGGGTCAAGCAGTTTACCCTCGTGGGGATCTTCGAGGCCGGGATGTACGAATACGACGCGGGGCTGGCCTATATCCCCATTCCGGCCGCCCAGGCCTTCTTCCGGATGGACACCGGCGTTACCGGGGTGGAGGTCAAGATCGACGATATCTACGAAGCCTCTCGTGTGGCCGCCCGGATCCAGGAAGAGATCGGGTTTCCCTTCTATACCCGGACGTGGATGGAGATGCACAAGAACCTCTTCTCGGCCTTAAAGCTCGAGAAGACGGTCATGTTTATCATCCTGGTGATGATCGTCCTGGTGGCCGCCTTTGGCATTGTCAGCACGCTCACCATGGTGGTGATGGAGAAGACCAGGGAGATCGCCATTCTGAAATCGATGGGGGCCACGGCGGCCGGTATCATGAAGATCTTCATGGTGGAGGGGATTGTTATCGGGACAGTCGGAACCCTCCTCGGGCTCTTGGGCGGGCTCACCGTGGCCGCCAATCTGGATACGATCGTCCCCTTCATCGAGCGCCTCTTCGGGATCAATGCCTTTCCCGGCGACGTCTATTTCCTGGATAAGCTGCCGCACCAGGTGAATGTGGCGGATGTGGTCGCGGTGGTGATGGTCAGCCTGGTCATCAGCTTCCTCGCCACCGTGTATCCGTCCTGGCAGGCTTCGCGTCTGGACCCGGTGGAGGCCCTCAGGTATGAGTGAATTCATCGAGGTCCGCGATCTTCGGAAGTCCTTCCGGATGGGGGGGGAGGCGCTCCACATCTTGAAGGGGGTCAACCTCAGAGTCCGGCAGGGGGAATTCCTCGCGATCGTGGGCCCCTCGGGGGTGGGGAAGAGTACCCTGCTTCATATCCTGGGGGGGCTGGACCGCCCCACGGCAGGTCAGGTATACTGCCAGGGCATCGAGGTCTCCCGCCTACCCGAGGGGGAGCTGGCGGCGTTCCGGAATCGCACGGTCGGTTTCGTCTTCCAGTTCCACCATCTCTTGCCGGAGTTTTCGGCCCTGGAGAATACCATGATGCCGGGCCTGATTGGACGACAGGGTCGGGAGAACGCCGAGGATAAGGCGCGAGGAATGCTGAAGCGCGTGGGGCTTGCAGATCGGCTGAGGCACAGGCCGGGGGAGCTGTCCGGGGGTGAGCAGCAGCGGGTGGCCATTGCCCGGGCTTTGGTTCTGTCCCCCACCGTGCTTCTTGCCGATGAGCCGACCGGGAATCTGGATTCGAAGACCGGCGAGGCCATCTTTGATCTCCTCCGGGAGCTCAATCGAGAGCAGGGGCTGACGGTGATCCTCGTCACCCACAATGAGTGGTTTGCGCGCCAGACCGATCGGATGCTTCGGATGGCGGACGGTCAGTTGGGGGCAGTCGGGCCCGGAGGGGGGCCGGGGGTCAATGACGCCACCACCCGATGAGGGGGGTCATGCCCAGGACGGGGAGCGGAGCAGGAGGGCCAAAATCTTTGGTTGCTGGTGGGAAAGAAAACTGCTATACTCACTCTGCTTGGGATACCTGCAGGAGAGGGGATGGGTATGTTTGAGCGTTTTACCGAACGGGCGCGGAAGGTAATCATCCTGGCCCGGGAAGAGGCGATTCGCCTCGGGCATAACTTTGTCGGGACGGAGCATCTCCTCCTCGGCCTCGTCCGCGAAGGGGATGGTCTCGCAGTGGCCATCCTGAAAAAGCTCAACGTGAACATCCCGACGCTGAAGGGAGAGGTGGAAAAGGTCGTCTCCGTCGGGACCCAGGTGAGCCCCGCGGGTGAGGTCCCCTTCACCCCCCAGGCCAAGAAGGTCCTCGAATACGCCATCTCCGAGGCCCGGTCCTTGGGGCACAACTATATCGGCACCGAGCATCTCCTCCTCGGCCTCGTCCGCGAAGGGGAGGGGATCGCTTCGCTCGTCCTCCGGGACGTAGGAGTGACGGTCGCAGCCGCCAAGGCCCAGGCGCAAGAGCTGTTAGGCGAGCAGGCCACCAAGGCCGCTGGCACCGGTCGGACGCCCGCCCTCGACGAATTTGGAGTCGACCTCACTAACATGGCGCGTCAGGGCAAACTCGACCCCGTCATCGGTCGGGAGGCGGAGATCGAACGGGTCATTCAGATTCTGTCCCGGCGGACCAAGAATAATCCGGTCCTCATCGGAGAGGCTGGCGTAGGCAAGACAGCGATTGTTGAAGGATTGGCCCAGCGGATCATCGCCTCCGATGTGCCGGAGACCCTCCTGCGCAAGCGCGTGGTGCAGCTCGACCTCCCCGGAATGGTGGCCGGCACCAAGTATCGGGGCCAGTTCGAAGAGCGACTCAAGGCGGTCATCAAAGAGATCCAGCAGGCGGGCAATGTCATGATCTTTATCGACGAGCTGCATACCCTGGTCGGGGC
>JAKEGQ010000008.1 GCA_022615475.1 Candidatus Methylomirabilota bacterium
ACATCAGGAAAGCGGGGGATGGGGGTGTGCCGTGTCTACCGGGGCGATAGCTTGAGCGCATGGCAGAGTTCCCGCAGGAACGACGCTGCGTCCGAGACGATGCCGATCCCCTGGAAGGTCCCGCGATCGGCGAGTTTTGTCACGACGGCCGGATTGATGTCGACACAGATGGTCTTGACCGTAGCCTGAAGCAGGTTCCCGGTTGCGATCGAATGAAGCGTGGAGCCGATCATGAGGGCCAACCCCACCTCTTTGAGGTGCCGGCGCATCTCATCCTGGGCTTTGAGCACGTCGGTGATCACGTCCGGCAGGGGACCATCGTCTCTGATGGAACCGGCCAACACAAATGGGATCCGGTGCCTGACGCAGGCGTGCATGATGCCTTTGGTCAAGACGCCCTGACGGACTGCCTGGCGGATGCCTCCAGAGGCGCGGATCGTGTTGATGGCGCGCATGTGATGGTCGTGGGTGTCCCGGGCCTGGCCCCTGCGATCGAGCGAGACGCCGAGAGAGGTCCCGAAGAGGGCCGACTCGATGTCATGAACAGCCAGCCCGTTCCCGCCAAAGAGCACATCGACATATTTTGCCTCGATGAGCCGTTCCAGGTACCGACCGCCTCCGGTATGGACGATGGCCGGGCCTCCGACGACGAGGATCTTTCGCCCGGCCCGCTTCGTGGACCGCATCGCGGCAGCAACGCCCTCGATCAGGAGGCCCTTGGGCTTCTCGGACGAGACTGCACTTCCCATGAACTGAAAAACATCCTTGTGTCTCGACCGCTCGAGGGGGGTCACGCGGACGCCGGTACTGCCACAGACGACGAGATCCCCTTTTCTCACGTGGGTCACGGGGACACAGGAGGCCCGTGCGGTCCGGGGATCGATCACGATCCCACAGTCCATCTCGATGTTCTCCACCGGCCGCCAACGCCCTTGATAGCGCACGGAGGTGGGCAGATTCGTCGTGGAGTAAAAGTCGGGAGGGAAGACACCGTCCTGACGCGCGCGGACCAGCTGAACCTCGTGTGGGGTGAGGGGCATGGCGCCCAACCGGGCCAGCCGTTCGAGGATGGTCTGGAGTTCTTGCTCGGACGCAGCACTGACCTTTACACGGGCGGTCGAGGGGTCCGTCTTGCGTTTGCCCACGGCGATCTCGAGAATCTCAAAGGTCCCGTCGAGATCGATGATCTCGTCCAGAATCTTCGGAAGGATCAACGAATCGAGAATATGCCCGCTGACCTGGACGGTTTCAAAGATCATCGTACCCCTTTTATCCCCCTGTCCATCGGATCCCGGGTTCCTCGCGCGCGACCTGCCCTCCCTGCGCTTTGGCCAACGGGTCCTGTCGTCGGCCACCCCATCCGTCCTCGGAGACTTCACGCACCATTTATTTCATCAGGCAGGGAACAGCGGTTGCGAAATTCTCCTCCGGGCGGATGGGCGCCCGGCCGCCGCCACCCGTTGGCCTCCCCACCCCCTCCCGAAGCCACCCGGTCTCGCTTGCTGAAGCGGCACCTGCAGGGCCCGAGCGACATTGCCGGGAGCGGCGGGGCCCCTCGGCAGGCGACTGCCTGGGAAACCGAGGCGTGATCCATGCCGACCTTCCTTGCAAGAATCGTGAACACGGAGGGACCCGGGCCGTGAGCCGCCGCTCAGGGTCGCCGCGGGAGGCGCGGAGCGAGGGGCCGAAGGTGCTCCTCGCACCGCCGGTGCGCAATGGGCGCCACCTGTTGGGCTCGATTGTAACATTAAATAGGCAAGGCGGGGATGGGACACCGAAGGGGTGGGACAGCGGCCACGACCTGATGCCAGGGGAGAGACCGAGGATGCCCGGAGATTCGTTGGACGGGGAAGAGGTAGGGAGAGCGCCGTATCGGCGGCAAAAGATCAGGACCGTCGTCGAGGAGGCCCTGGGCGATTATCGACTGCGGGGTGCTCGCGGCCTCGGGACCGGTCGCGGGGGCTTGTCGTTGGGTCGGTCCTGCGGCGCCCCCTCGAGCCGCCGTCGCTCCTGCCACTCGCGGCGCAGACGCTCACGCTCCTCGGGGGGCAGCTCGCGGAAGCGCCGCCACTCCTCTCGCAGCCGCTCCCGTTCTTCGGGCGGGAGATTCCGAAACTCCCGGAGGCGTTCCCGGAGTGCCTCGCGCCGTTCGGGCGGCAGCTCGCGCCAGCGCCGGAAGCGTCCCCGGAGGCGTTCTTGCTCCTCCGGAGACAGTTGCTGCCAGCGGCGGTAGTTCTCGCGGATCCGCTCCTGCTCATTGGACGGAAGCCGTCGAAAGGCGTCGAGCCGCTCGCGCACGGCCTGTTGCTGCTCCGGCGACATGGCTTGCCATCGCTCGCGGAGTCCTCTCAGGCGCTGTTGCTCTTCGGGGGACAGGTTCTGCCACCACCGCTGGAGGTCCTCTTCTCGGGACGACGCCTGGGCGACCAGCCGCGATCCGGACCACCCCAGGTCGGGTCGCTCCGCCCGGGTCAGGCTCGGCACCAGGAGCAGGAGCATCCCGGTGAGGAGAATGGTCACAATCAGTCTCACTGGATGGTCCCCTCTCGCTCGGATCCCGGGAGGAGGCCCGGGTCGATCTCGTTCAGCATTTCCATCTCTTGCAGGATCTCCAGCATCTGTAACATCTCCAGCTCGCTCAACACGTCCAGGTCCTGAATGATCGCCTCGTCGTCCGCCTGCGCTTGGCGGGGGGCTGTTCTCGACCGTTGGCCCGACTGCGCCTCGGCGGGAACCGCAGCGACGACGAGCAAGGGCAGCAGGAGCATCCACGTCCACGTCCGTGGCATCTCACGCTGCCCTTCGAGACCCCTCGATGACCCGAGAGCGAATCAGCTCCCACTCCTCGAGCAGCTCCCACTCCTCGAGTAGCTCCATCTCCTGCAGCACCTCGAGGTCCTGCGTGACCAGGAGTTGATGGGTCAAATCGAGTGAGGCCAGCTCGGGCATCGTCGATCGCTCGGTGAGGGTGCGCCACGTGACGATGGCGCCCAGGAGCAGCACCGCCGCGACTGCAACGGCCGGAATCGGGCGAAGTACGAGGGTGGCGAACCAGCGCCGCAGAGAGGACGTCAACGACGGAACACGCTCTGCCTTCTGTCGGATCTCCCGGAGATACTGGTTCCAGAAGGCCTCCGATGGCTCGGGCGCCGGGATCCGCGCGATCAGGGAAAGCGTCTCCCGGAGATCCCGGAGCTCCACTCGACACCCCGAACACCGATCGAGATGGGCCTCCAGATCCGTCCGCATCTCAGGTCCCAGCTCTCCGTCCAGGTATTCGATCAGCTTCCCTCGGTAGTCGTCACACGCCATGGGGCCCTCATCCATCGTCGCGGAGGCCTTTGAGCTGCGCTCGCAGCTTTGCCACCGCGTGAAAGTAGTTCACCCGCACCGTCCCTTCGGAGCTCTCCAGGATCTCGGCGATCTCCCG
>JAKEGQ010000091.1 GCA_022615475.1 Candidatus Methylomirabilota bacterium
GGGGCGAGCACAGTGGGACAGGTGCTGCTGAGATAGATGTTGGAGAGGAAGTCGTCGGCCAGGCCATGGGCGAATTTGGCGATGGTGTTGGCCGTCGCGGGGGCGACCAGGAGGAGGTTGGCCCGGCCGGCCGAGGCCACGTGACCGATCTGCTTGTCGTACTCAAGCGTGAAGAGGTCGGTGAGGACGGGACGTCGGGACAGCGTCTCGAAGGTGAGAGGGGCGACGAACCGCTGCGCGCTCTCGGTCATCACCACCGTGACGGCCGCTCCTCGCCGGGTGAGCTCCCTCAGAATCTCCACCGCCTTGTACGCGGCGATGCTCCCGGTCACCCCCAGGATGATCTCCTTCCCTTCTAAGCTCCGCTCCATATGACTCAGCCCTCGCTCCTCAGCCCTCGGACCTTGACGAGATGGTTTACCGGACCTTTCCCCTTCCCGATCTTGACCGCCCCTTTGATCGCTGCGTGGATGTACCGCTGGGCCACTAGTACGGCCTCCTTGACTGCACAGCCCTTGGCCAGTCCTGCCGCGATGGCGGCAGAGAGGGTACAGCCGCTGCCATGGGTGTTCTCGGTCGGGATCTTTGGGGCATCCCGGACCTCGAAGCCTTTCCCGTCGTATAGGACATCGAAGACCCTCGGACCGGCGAGGTGCCCTCCCTTCACCAGCACGAACCGGGGCCCCAGGGCCTTGATGGCGCGCGCAGCCTCCTTCATCCCGTCGAGATCCTCGATCTTCTCGCCCCAGAGGATCGTGGCTTCGTCAAGATTGGGGGTCACGACCGTGGCCAGGGGAATCAGGAGCGTCCTCACCGCCTCGACTGCATCCTCGTCGAGGAGGCGATGGCCGGTGGCCGACACCATGACCGGGTCCACCACAAGACTCCGGAGCCGAAATGCGCCCACCTCACGCGCGACGGCGGCGACGATCTGCTTTGTCGCCAGCATGCCGGTCTTTCCCGCGTCGGCGCCGATGTCTGAGAGGACAGACCGGATCTGGAGCACGACGAACTCGGGGGAGAGGACCTGGACACCCTGGACTCCGAGAGTGTTCTGCGCGGTGATGGCGGTCAGCGCGGACAGGCCATAGACCCCAAAGGCGCTGAAGGTCTTGAGATCAGCCTGGATCCCCGCCCCTCCGCCGGAGTCGGAGCCCGCAATGGTGATGGCCCGTCGCATCGCGCCTCTCTGAATCTAGACACCATTATGCCCAACGTCCGAGCCGCGCGCAAGCCTAGTGGCCAGCGAGCGACGATGGTGGATTCCGCGTCTCCTGCGGCTGACCGTAGAGGGTGCGGTAACGATCATAGCTTCCCAGGACCCGTTTCACGTAGCGGCGGGTTTCAGGATAGGGGATGTCTTCGATGAAAATCTCCGGGTCCTGGGACGACTGAAGCGTACCAACCCAGCGTCGGACGACGTGGGGACCGGCGTTGTACGAGGCGAGGGTCAGGGCCAGATTGCCTCCGAACTCATCATGGAGCTTGGCCAGGTAGCGGGTTCCGAGCGCGATGTTGGGAGCGGGAGTGTCGAGGTCGAGGGGGCTTCGAAGATTGTTCTCCTTGGCCACCTGCGCCGCGGTGGCTGGCATGAGCTGCATGAGTCCCCTCGCCCCCGCCCTGGAGAGGGCCTTGGGAGCAAAGGCGCTCTCCTCGCGGATGACGGCGGTCACTAGATACGGGTCAAGACGGCTCTCGCGCGCATAATGATCGACCCATGCCCAGAAGGCCCGAGGGTAAAGAAACGTCCAGAACGGGGACAGGACCCCATCGTGTCCGGCCGTCTTGAGCGGGCTGCGAGCAGCACGCCGAGCGAGGCTGATGCAGCGGTCAAACTGGCTCGCCCGACTGAGCGCCTCGCAGGCCTCCCGTTGGAGCGAAAGCTCACGGGGATGCACCCTGGCGATCTCCCAGTATTCTTGGGCGGCCTCGTCCAGGAGCCTCAAGAACGAGAGTTCTCGGGCCTTGGCCACGACAGGGGACTCGGAATTGGGAGGGGGCAGGGGAGAGCCCGCCGATAATTTCATCGGCTGCAGTGCGAGGCGCTGCCGGGCGGCCTGCGTGTAGTACGGCTCGTCGCCCGCCTCCTTGAGTAGGCGCTGGTACGTCCGGGTGGCGAGGGTCTTGTCCCCGAGCTCCTCCAGCATGCGCCCACGCCAGTAGAGCGCCTGGGCCTTGAGGGGCGACTGGGGGTACTTCTCCAGCAGGAGCGACAACTCTTGAACGGCCGGCTGGAGCTTTCGCTGGCGATAGAACAACCACGCTCGCTGCCAGCGGGCGGTGTCGCCCAGATTCTGCTCGGGATGCAGACGAAGCAGGCGTGCGTAGGTCTCGAGTGCTGCGTCCTCCTCCTTCCGATCTTCGTAGTTCAGGCCGATCACATGAAGGGCCTCACCGGCCAAATGGCTCTCGGGAAACAGGGTGGGGATGCGCTCCAGCGTGGCGATTGCCTGAATCGTGTCGCCCGATCGGAAAAAGGCCCTTCCCACCAGGAGCAGCGCCTCTGCCTGCAGGGCAGAGCGTTCGGTCGATTCGGTCAGCGGAAGGAGCGTGGTGATGGCCTGGGGATATTCCTTGAGCGCGAATTGGCTCCGCCCCATGAGGAGCCGCACCTCTCCGTTCCCGGGGTGACTCTTGAGGAGTGGGGTCAGGGCCGTCAATGCGTCGCGGTACTTGTCTGCTTGGAAGAGCGCCCGCGCCCGGAGCAGTCGCTCTTCGGCAGTGATGGGCACGAGATCCGGGTTCGCCAAGAGCAGGCGCTCTGCCTCGACGGCCGTGGGGTCGGCCGGGAAGCCGATATACAGGCGCTTGAGGAGGGGTGCGGCCTCCTGCGGCCGCTCGAGCGTCAGGTACAGCTTCGCGAGAAGCAGGGAGGCCTGGGGGGCCAGGGGCGATGCCGGATACCGATCCAGAAAGGCGAGCAAGGTTCTTCTGGCGTCCTCGGGCCGCTGTGTGTCTAGATACGTCGTACCCAGTTGGAAGTGGGCCTCTTCGGCGAGGCGGCTATTCGGGTAGCGGGCAAGGAGGCGGGACAGGAGGACAGTGCTCTTACCGAAGTCCTGGAGGGCGTGGGCCGCCTTGGCGGCGTAAAAGAGCGCGTAATCGGCCAAGAGGTCGTACTCTCCCGCCACCTGCTCGAGCAGGGCAAGGGCCTCGGCCGGTTGTTGCGTCTTGAGAAGGCAGAACCCCGTGATGAAGCTGACGCGATGCCGGATCGCATTGGGTGGCGGCTGTGGAATCGCTTGCAGTGCCCCGAGCGCCGCGGGGCATCCGTTCGCTTCCAGGGTCGTCAGGGCCTGGCTGAATCCGGGTGGAAGATCGGCGGTGGACGCGTGAACGAGTCCCGGGAAGAGGCCGATGAGGACAAGGCAGATATTCCAGCGGCCTGCCCGCACTGTCGCCTGCTTTCTCATGGCTCGGTGCTATCGCCGGGTAGAGAAGATCCGCGGAGGGTCTCGATCGCACGGGCGAGCGGGGGATAGAGCACTCCTCGGTCGGTGATGAGGGCAGTTACCAGTGCTGCCGGTGTGACGTCGAAGGCGGGGTTCGACGCCGGGAAGCCCTCGGGAGCAATCGGGACCCCTGCGATGGAAGTGATCTCCTGAGGAGCCCGCTCTTCAATAGGCATCTGATCGCCGGTAGCCAAGTCGAGATCCACAGTGGACAAGGGGGCCGCGACGTAGAATGGAATCTGATGGTACCGGCAGAGGATCGCCAGCGTGTACGTCCCGATCTTGTTCGCCACATCCCCGTTCATGGCGACCCGATCGGCCCCCACGATTACCGCCTGCACCTCGCCGCGCCGCATGAAATCGCCGGCCATGCTGTCCGTGATGAGGCGGGAGGGGATTCCCAGTCGGGCGAGCTCCCAGGCGGTCAGCCGGGCCCCCTGCAGCACCGGCCGCGTTTCATCGACGAGGACCTGAATCCGCTTTCCCTGTTCCCAGGCGGCGCGGACGACTCCTAGCGCCGTCCCGTAGCCGACCGTCGCCAGCGCGCCGGTGTTGCAGTGGGTGAGAATGGTGTCGCCGTCTTTGATGAGCTGCTGGCCGTACGCCCCCATCGCGCGGTTACGGGCGAGATCCTCCTGATGCATTTTGACGGCTTCCTCCACCAGACGCCGTTTCAAGGCGGGCAGGGAGAGATCCCGGTGCTTCTCGGCCACGGTCAGGATCCGCTCCAACCCCCAGAAGAGGTTTCTCGCCGTCGGACGGGTCCGGCCCAGCATGAGAGCGACCCCTTTGAGGTCGCGCAGGAAGGAGGCCACATCGGTCGCTTGAAGTTTCTGGGCGCCCAGGGCCAGTCCCATCGCCGCGGCCACCCCTAGCGCCGGGGCCCCTCGGATGCGGAGATGTCTGATCGCCTCCGCGACTGTCTCCGCGTCCCGGCACTCGACGTAAACCTCTTCACGGGGGAGGCGGGTCTGATCGAGGAGCCGGACCGCCCCCTCGGGCAGCCACGTGAGCGTCTGAATCTCTTGGATCACGTCTTCCCCTTTTGGACCCTACAGTAGCAGTCCTCCCTTCACTGTCAACGGAAATATGCCTTCGTCTCCGGGGCGCCTCCAAAGGCGCTCACGACCTGCGTCCAAGTGCAGCCTTTCCGGTCACTCGGTCCAGTCTTCGCCATTCGTCCGCTGCGCTGCATGCGTAAGCTGCTTATTCTAAAGGCACATTATCGTGGCATGGTCCTTGCCACAGAAGACCACGACCCTTTTCATGGTCTCAAGCGTAACAAGTAAGGAGGAAAGAAGAATGGACGGGTTGTACTATAAGGTAATCTGGGTCATTTTGCTCTTTCCGTGGTCCCTCGCCGGCCTGATGGTCCTGGGGGCCCTGCGGGACCACCGCCGGAAGGCCCACGCGCGCGTCCAGAGCGGCCCGTAGTAATGCAAAAACCCCCAGGGTGTCCTGGGGGTTTTTGTCGAAAAGAATCGCGTGAACGAACCGGCATTCGCGCCGATTAGTACATGTCACCCATCCCGCCGCCGGGGCCGGGCATCGGCGCCTTCTCCTTCTTCTCCGGAATCTCGGTGACGAGGGCCTCGGTCGTCACCATCAACCCAGCAATGCTCGAGGCGTTCTGCAGGGCAATCCTGGTGACCTTGGTCGGATCGATGATCCCCGCCTCGATGAGATCCTCGTATTGCTCGGTCTCCGCATTGAAGCCGTAGGCGCCGCTCTTTTCGAGAACCTTCTGGACGACGATCGAGCCTTCGGCGCCGGCGTTCTCGGCAATCTGTCGGATCGGCTCCTCGAGGGCGCGCCGGATGATGTCGACGCCAACCTTCTCGTCTCCCTGCAGCTTGAGGGCATCCAAGGCCTTCCGGGCCCTGAGATAGGCCACCCCCCCACCGGCGACGATCCCTTCTTCGACCGCCGCGCGCGTGGCGTTCAGGGCGTCCTCGACCCGGGCCTTCCTCTCCTTCATTTCGACCTCGGTCGCCGCGCCCACCTTGATGACGGCCACGCCGCCGGCCAGCTTGGCCAGGCGCTCCTGGAGCTTTTCGCGGTCGTAGTCCGAGGTGGTCTCCTCGATCTGGGTCCGGATCTGCTTGATGCGCCCCTCGATGGCCTTCGACTCGCCCGCCCCCTCGATGATGGTGGTGTTCTCCTTGTCGATCACCACTTTCTTGCAACGCCCGAGGTCCTCCAGGCGGATGTTCTCCAGCTTGATCCCCAGCTCCTCGGCGATCACCTCGCCGCGGGTCAGGACGGCGATATCTTTCAGCATATCCTTTCGGCGATCGCCAAAACCCGGGGCCTTGACCGCCGAGGCGCTCAACGTCCCCCGGAGCTTATTCACCACTAACGTCGCCAGGGCCTCCCCCTCGACGTCCTCGGCGATGATCACGAGCGGCCTCCCCAGCTTGGCGATCTGCTCCAGCACCGGGAGGAGCTCCCGCATGTTCGAGATCTTCTTTTCATGGATCAAGAGGTAGGGGTTTTCGAGGACGCATTCCATGCGCTCCGGGTCCGTGACGAAGTAGGGGCTGAGGTAGCCCCGGTCGAACTGCATCCCCTCCACCACCTCCAGGTTGGTCTCCATCACCTTGGCCTCTTCGACGGTGATGACCCCGTCCTTGCCGACCTTCTCCATGGCCTCGGCGATGAGGTTGCCAATGGTCGCATCGTTGTTGGCCGAGATGGTCGCCACCTGGGAGATCTCTTTCTTTCCCTTGGTCGCGATGCTGAGCTTCTTAAGTTCGGCCACCACCGCCTCGACCGCCTTTTCGATCCCCCGCTTCAAGGCCATCGGATTGGCGCCGGCGGTCACGTTCTTGTGCCCCTCCCGATAGATCGCTTCGGCGAGCACCGTGGCGGTGGTGGTTCCATCCCCCGCCACGTCGGAGGTCTTGGAGGCCACCTCTTTTACCATCTGGGCGCCCATGTTCTCGAAGGGGTCCTCAAGCTCGATCTCTTTGGCCACCGTGACTCCGTCCTTGGTGATGGTCGGCGCACCCCACTTCTTATCCAGGACGACATTACGCCCCTTGGGGCCCAGGGTCGCCTTGACGGCCTTCGAGAGCTTGTCTATGCCTCGCAGCGTCGCCCGTCGCGCCTCTTCATCGTACAAGAGCTGTTTCGCCGGCATTGATGCCTCCCTCCTCTTCTAAGACCTCTGCGTGAAAATCGTTAAACCGACCGAGTCATCTAGGGACACCGTTCACTTGAGAATTGCCAGGATTTCGCTTTCTCGCACGAAGAGATATTCTTCGTCGTCGATGCGAACCTCGCTGCCGGAGTATTTTCCAAAGAGGATCTTGCTTCCGACCTTTACATCGATGGGGATGCGTTTCCCCTCATCGGTGACCTTGCCGGGCCCGACGGCGATCACCTCCCCTTCCTGGGGCCTCTCCTTCGCCGTGTCCGGAATGATGATTCCACCCTTCTTGACCTCCTTCTCTTCGAAACGCCTTACCAGGATATAATCGTGCAGCGGTTGAATCCTGACAGCCATGCCCTCTCACCCTCCTTCTGCGGTTAACGGGGTATCGTTTCCGATCGCGGTTGTAGCACTTACACAGGTGGTTTATGAGGGTATAACATTCGGGGTCCGGGAGCCGT
This sequence comes from Candidatus Methylomirabilota bacterium, assembly GCA_022615475.1. Classification (GTDB taxonomy): domain Bacteria; phylum Methylomirabilota; class Methylomirabilia; order Methylomirabilales; family CSP1-5; genus CSP1-5. The sequence continues at coordinate 7,068 of JAKEGQ010000091.1, forward strand.
TGTTAGCACTCTATTTTGGTGAGTGCTAACGCCCTGTACCTTACTCGAGCCCCAATCCTTATGCAAGGATTATTTTGAGGGTGGATATGAAACCATAGAAAGCAATAGGGCAATAAATGGCATCTACGGTACTTTTTCTCTGAAATATCTTGAAAATCTCCATTTGTCTCATTATTTTGTTCTTTCATATACCCCATTGCGGGACAAAAGCTGTGCTGGTATCATCCCAAAAAGGTGTGTCCCATGAAACAAAGAGCGACGTACGCCGAGGTCTCCCTCGATGCGATCGTCCGGAACTTTGGCCGGGTCCGGGCTCGCACGGGGAAAGAGACCCAGATCATGGCGGTGGTCAAGGCTGACGCCTATGGCCACGGCGCCTTGCCCGTTGCACGAGCGCTCGTTGAGGCCGGCGCAGGGTGGTTGGGTGTAGCCCTCCCCGAGGAGGGGGTCGAGCTGAGACGCCAGGGCCTGCAGGTGCCCATCCTGGTGATGGGCCCCACTCCCGCCGATCAGGGTCCCTCGCTCTCTGAATACCATCTGGATCAGGTCATCTACCATGCGCTCCATGCACGTGCCCTCGCGTCGAGTGCCGAAGGCTCGAGCGTCCGGATCAGGGTTCATCTCAAGATCGACACCGGGATGGGGCGATTGGGCGTTCATCCCTCGGAGGCTCCCGCTGCTGCGAAGGCGATTGCCCAGCTGCCCACACTGGAATTCGGAGGGGTGATGACCCATTTTGCCGCAGCCGATGCGGCCGATAAGGGCCATGCCCGCGAGCAGCTTCGGCAGTTTCTCGAGGCGATCCGGGGAATAGAGGCGGCAGGGGTCCCAGTCCCCCTGCGGCATGCCGCCAACAGCGCGGCTGCCCTGGACCTTCGCGAGGCCCACCTGGACATGGTGCGGCCGGGGATTGCCCTCTACGGCTATCCGCCATCCCCGTCCGGTGCACGCGATGGAGCCTGGGAGCATGCGCTGACCTTCAAGACCTGCATTGCCCAGATCAAGAAGATGCCGAAGGGCGGCACCGTGAGTTACGGCTGTACGTACGAGGCACCGCGGGATATCCTCGTTGCCACGCTTCCGGTGGGATACGCGGACGGCTATAACCGACTCCTCTCCAACCGGGGGGAGGTCCTCATCCGCGGACGGCGGGCCCCGGTGATCGGCCAGGTGTGTATGGACATGATCATGGTGGATGTGACCGATGCGGTCGGCGTGATGGAGGGGGAAGAGGCGGTGCTCCTCGGACGCCAGGGTGACGAGATGCTCCTCGCGGATGCGTGGGCGGCACGGCTCGGGACAATCCCCTATGAGGTGCTCTGCAATATTGGCAAGCGGGTTCCTCGATCCTACCTCCGGCACGGAAAGACCATCAACTCCTAGTCCCGTTCCAACCTTTCCCACCCCCCAGTAATCGACTCAGAATCAGCGTTTTGCCCTAACATCGTGTTCGCGGGCGTCACCGGTCAAAATCCCCACCCCCTTCACAAGAATACCCCGGCCAGCAGCCCCGTCCTCCGCGGGCACAAAGGGCTATTTTTGCGGTATTAGGGACGCGTGTCGACCGTCGCGCGTGTGGCATACGGCTTGCAGCAGAAGACATTGAATTGAGCCGACCGACAACGCATAGGGGAGACCATAGAGGAGCAACCGATGGCGAGGATTGAGGACAATCCCAAGCTTGCCGCGCAGAATCTCAAGGAATTCGATGAACAGGACCTTCGGCAGCTTGCGAAAGCGGGAATCACTCCATATCACCTGGCCGGTTTCCTCGATTCCCTGCGGAACAATGTGAATCCCCGCTACCCCCAGGAACATGACGAGATTCAGGCTCCAGAGGAGTCCTGTTGCGCGTTCGTGTGACTGCCGCCTCCGTCATGCTTTGATACTGGGTGCCGTGAGCGGCACTCGCGAACCGCATGTTCGGAAAGGAGAAGAGCAACATGGCTAGTGTGGCAAGACGTGGCATCGGACTGGGCGAGCGAACCGTATTCCCGGGGCGCAGGAGGGGTGTGAGTCGGATGAGGACACGTCCGGTTGCTACCGTCGCCGGCCTCATCGAGAGGGCCCTGGAGGGCGCGGGAAAGACCCAGCATGTGGAGGCGCTTCTGATTGCCCTTGGGACAGCCGCCCTCTGCGTTCTTCTCGGGTACGCGATCGCGGCTCTCTCCAAATTCCAGGTGGGCATCTTCGCCATCATCCTCGGCTGACGCGGGCCACGATCGAGTTGGCCTCGAGCCGTGACGAGGCTGGCCGGCCCGCCGGGAAACCCTCCTAGACCCTTCCCCAGTAGAAATCGCTCTTGGGGCAGCGGAGTATCTCAAGGGTTCACACTGGCATGGAAGTCCTGAAGGATCTCGAACTCCTCGTCCTCTCCCGCTATCCGATCATCGCCGTCGAGACCTACGAAGAGGAACGCATCGAGGAAATCCTGAGGCGCGTTGCGGCCAAACTGGGCATCCCCCTCTTCACGTGGACCATCACGAGAGGGCTCGAGCGGGTCGGGGCAGGAAACCCGATCTACGACAGCCAGCACCCCCTGAAGGCCCTGGGCAATCTGGCCGCCATCCCTGACGAGGGGATCTACCTCTTCAAAGACCTCCACCGGTATCTGGGGGAAGCCGACGTGGTCCGCAAGCTTCAGGACCTCGCCGGGCCCTTCGCCAGGGATCGCAGGGCCCTCGTCCTCACCGCACCAAAGATCACCCTTCCACCCGAGCTGGAGAAAATCACGGCCTTCTTCGTGCTCGACCTCCCCACGGAGCATGAGCTGAAGGTGCTTGCCAAGAACGTCGTCAAGAGCCTCTCCCAGCATCACAAGATCAAGGTGGCGCTTTCGGCGGATGAGTTCGACCGGCTGGTGGAGGGCATGAAGGGGCTCACCCTTTTCGAGGCGGAGCGGGCCCTGACCAAGGCCGTCATCGAGGATCTGGCCCTGACGCTGAAGGACTTGGACAGCATCCTCGAAACCAAGAGGGCACTCCTCGAGAAGGACGGGGTCCTGGAGTACCTTCCCGCGGAAGAGGGGATGGGCGAGATTGGGGGACTCGAGAACCTGAAGCGGTGGCTGGCCAAGCGGAAGATGGCCTTCACCCCGGAGGCCAAGCGGTTTGGCATTCCGGCCCCCAAGGGGATCATCCTCCTGGGAGTCCAAGGGTGCGGGAAGAGCATTGCCGCCAAGGCCATCGCCAGGGAGTGGGGGCTCCCCTTACTCGCGATGGAGCCCGGACGACTCTACGACAAGTATGTCGGCGAGTCGGACAAGAACCTCGAGAAGGCCCTGAAGCAGGCCGAGCGGATGGCCCCGTGTGTCCTGATGATTGATGAGATCGAGAAGGGCTTCGCCTACGTGGGCAGTTCGGAGGCCGATGCCGGGCTCTCCAAGCGGATCTTCGGTAGGCTCCTGGGCTGGCTCCAAGAGCGCAAGGCCCCTGCGTTTGTCGTTGCCACCTGTAACAAGATTGAGGCGCTGCCGCCGGAATTGATCCGTAAGGGGCGCTTTGACGAGATCTTCTTTATTGACCTTCCGAGGCACGATGAACGGAAGCAGATCTTCACTGCCCATCTGAAAAAGCGGAAGCGCGACCCGGCCACTTTTGATCTCGACGCGCTCGCCCACGCCTCAGAAGGATTCAGCGGGGCCGAGATCGAGCAGGCGGTCGTTTCCGGCCTCTACACCGCCTTTGCTCATGGTACCGATCTGAATACCCCCCTGATCCTCGACGAGATCAAGGCGACCAGGCCCCTCTCGGTGACCCGACAGGAGGAGGTCGGGGCCCTGCGCGCGTGGGCCCAGGACCGGACCGTCCCCGCCTAACCATGCAGTTCACAGTTCACAGGAAGTGAAATTTCGAAATTCGGATTTCGAAATTCGAGATTAGCCAGTCATCGGTCGGTCGTCGCCGCTGATCGCGGACAGCCGGCTGCTGTTTTAATAGGGACGGGCGAGGAGGATGACGAGCATCAACGAAAAGTGAAAATCGTCGTCGACCTGGCGGATGCGTAAGCACTCCTCGATCCCACGGGGGGCCTCCGTAAATCGTCGCCGCAGTCCGGCAATCACCTCGGCAGAGGAGCCGGCGGTACGCATCCAGTCCGAGAAGACCAGTTCAGAGCGGTGGGCAGTCGTCAGCTCCTCCAGGGTGAATCCCGCCTCGCCGACCAGGCGCCGCCACTCCGAGGGCGTGTAGCTCCGCACATGCGAAGGGTCGCGCAACTGTTCCACCTCGTGCTGCCAGA
>JAKEGQ010000092.1 GCA_022615475.1 Candidatus Methylomirabilota bacterium
CCGGGGGCAATGTCGGTGAGGGCCTGAATCTGTCGAGCGAAGATCTGCCTGTCACGGCCCCACACCATGGTCGGTACGCGGTTCCAGGTGTGGGAACGGCTGCTCAAATCTTCGATGTTGCCGTGATCGCTGACCAGGACGAAGAGATGCCGAGAGAAATCCAGCAGCTCAACCAGCATAGAGACAAACCGGTCTAATCCCTCGAGCAGCTTCACCGCCCGATCCATGTCCTGGGCGTGCCCGGCCAGGTCGGTCTCAAGGTATTCGTAGTAGGTGAGATCGTGGGCCTCGGTGAGCGCCGCCAGGCGCCCTGCCGCCTCCTCGGGGGAGAGGAGCGGGACCGGGTAGCCCCGAGCCCTGAGCAGGCGGTTCGTGAAGTCGTGGTAGAGCGCCTCCCCGCTGGCAAGGTCAGTCAGGTCTCTGAGACGAACGCCGGCGCTCCGTAGGGCGACGGTGGTTACCGACGGAAACCTGCGCCGCTGCAGGGCGGAATCGGTAAAGGCATTGGCGCACGCCACCCGTCTGCCGCGGAGCAAGGCCGTCCGAAAAAGGGAATGCGTCCTCAGCATCGAGGCGAGCGTCGGCGTACAGAATCCCTGGATGTGGCGGCCGGCGAGGAGGGGGGCGTTGAGTCCGGTGAGCATCGCGGTCTGCCCCGTCGCACTCTGGGGGAGACCGGGTACCCCCATCGAGGCGTCGGTCGGCACAATCGCGCAGCCGTCGGTCACCGGGGCGTGGGTCCGGAAGCGCCGGAACCACTGCGTCTGCGCCACGGCCATGGGGTTTCGATGCGCGTCCGGCTCACCGAGGCCGAGGCCGTCTACGAGAAGGAGGAGGATACCCATGGTCTGTTCCTGTCCAGTGCGCCGGGCAGCCCGGATGCTCGATTCTCCCTTCCCGAGCTACCGATCCCTGCCCAGCTCCTCTCCAATCTTTGCCTCCTGCCACAGGGCATCCATCTCCTCCAGGCTGCTCTCCCTGAGCGACCTCCCCCGGTCGGCGATCACCGTTTCGATGTGCCGAAACCGGCGCGTAAATTTCTCGATGCACTTCCGGAGAGCCTCTTCGGCATTCAGGTCGAAAAACCGGGCGAGGTTGACCAGGCTGAACAGGAGGTCTCCCAACTCGGCCTCGGTCGCCGCGGCTCCCTTCCCCATCGCCTCCTTCAGCTCCAAGAGCTCTTCCTCGACCTTCTGAAGGACCTGGGCGGTCTCTCCCCAGTCGAACCCCACCCTGGCCGCTTTATCTTGCAGGCGCTGGGCTCGGAGGAGGGTGGGCAGGGTCTTGGGGACTCCCGCCAGCGCCGAGGCCTCTTTCACCCCGCCCCGCTCGTCCTGCTTCAGGCGCTCCCAGTTCGAGAGGACCTCGGCGGCGGTGTCCGCCTTGCCCTCGCCGAAGACGTGAGGGTGGCGGCGAATGAGCTTGTCCGTGACGTTGGCGAGCACCTCTTTCACCGTGAATTCTCCGAGCTCCGCGGCGATTTGGGCATGGAAGACTACCTGGAGCAGCAGATCCCCGAGCTCCTCCTGCAGCTTGTCACTCTCTCCCTGATCGAGCGCCTCGAGGACCTCGTACGCCTCTTCGATGAGGAAGGCCTTGAGCGACTCCCGGGTCTGTTCTCGATCCCAGGGACAGCCCCCGGGCGCCCGGAGCGTGGCCATGACCCGGACCAATCGCTCAAAAAGGGTCCCGCACGTCTCGCCCATCCGGCCTCCCTTCGCGCTGCTCCAGCGCCGCCCTATTATACACCCGGGTGCCGGGCCGACAAGGCGGGAGTCTTTTCATCTTGACGATGACGACGGATCGGCTAGAATTGATTTTGCAAATTATTTGCAATATCTGCTCATGCGCTACGGCATCACACATTTCAAAGACCTCCTGGGTGGGGAGGGATACTCGTGGACTCGGGCCCGGTCGGCGGTCCTGACCGTGCTGACGACGGTTCCACGTCCGCTGCGGGCGGAGGAGATCCACCGGGCCCTGCGCGACCCGCGTATCAATCTGTCGTCGGTCTACCGCGCGCTGCGCCTCTTCGAGAGTCTGGACGTCGTCCAACGGGTTGAATTGGGAGAGGGCGCGGCCCGGTACGAGCTGGCCGACGATTACCGGGATCACCATCACCACCTGGTGTGTGACGCCTGCGGGCGCATTGAGGATGTGGCCGCCTGTCCGGTCGAGGCGGCCGGTCTCACGCGTCACATCCGGAAGCGGACGGGTTTTGCGGTCCGGTCCCACGTCCTGGAGCTCTTCGGTCTCTGTCGGACCTGTCGGCGAGTCACAGGATGAGGAAGTCGGCGAGATGATTTACCTCTATGCAACGGTGGCAGGACTGTCCGACGTCGTGGCCGGCTGGCTTGCCCTACGCGGGAAGACCGCAAAGATCGAGTCCCGGTACATCATCGGATTCGCGGCGGGGGTCTTGATCGCGGTCAGTTTCCTCGACATCCTCCCGGAGGTGAACATCAAGGAGGATGCCCTCATCCTGGCCCTCGGATTTGTTTCCTTTTACGTCCTGGAAAAGGTGATGATGATCCACGCCTGCGGCGAGAGCGAATGCGAAACCCATCACATCGGCCCCGTGGCGGTGCTCGGGATGGCCCTGGACAACTTCGTGGATGGCGCGGGGATCGCGGTGGGATATCTGATCGACCCGTTCCTGGGCCTCTCGATTACCGCCGCTGTCGTCCTCCATGAGATTCCGCAGGGCATCACCTCTGCCCTGATCATGCAGCATGCCAAGTGGAGCAGGCCGCGTATTGTCGCAGCCCTCAGCCTGGCGGGGCTTCTCTATCCGCTAGGGGCCGTGTTCGCGGGGTTCATCCCCGGGCCGTTCCACGAGAAGGTCCTGGCCTTTATCGCCGGTGATTTCATCTACATCGGGGCCAGCGATCTGCTGCCGGAGGCCCATCGGAAATTCAACTGGAAAGTCATCCTCTCGGTGGTGGGCGGGATGGCCTTCATGGGGGTCCTCCGCCTTTTCGCCCCTCATGTTTGAGGCCCCGGTTGGGGTCCGAACGGTACAGGACTTGCAATAAACCCCCGGTAGTGCTTTAATCCTTTGCGGAGAGGACCATGGGGAAAGCAAGCCGACTCTTGTGGGGACCGCTCCTGGTTGCCCTGTTGCCCGGATACGCAGCGGCGGGCGATGGGCAAATCTACCGGCGAATGGATGCGTCCGGCATGGTCCACTATACCAACGTCCCTCCCAATCCCGTCCTTTCCCGCAGGTTCCCGCGCAGCGAACAGTCCTCTGGGCTCAAGGCGTTGATCAGTTCTGCCGCTCATCGGGTCGGCCTTGACCCCCGGCTGATCGAGGCCGTTATCTCAGTGGAATCGGACTTCGATCCATTGGCAGTCTCTCGCAAGGGGGCGATGGGACTCATGCAGCTCATGCCCGAGACCGCGGATCGCTATGCGGTGCAAAACCCTTTTGATCCCCGGGAGAACATCGGGGGCGGCACCCGATACCTCCGCGATCTGCTCCATCGGTTTGGGGGGGATCTCCGCTGGGCCCTGGCGGCCTACAACGCGGGAGAGAGGGCGGTCGACACGTACAAGGGCATTCCCCCCTACCGGGAAACCCGCGAGTATGTGACCAAGGTCTTGCAGCGCTACGGCCAACCCTCTATCTCGATCTCACGCCATGCATCGTCATCTGTTGGGTACCGTTTTTTCAACCCTGATGGAGGTTCCAGCTTTACCAATATCCCGCCCCGGATTTCCCTCCCATAGCCGAATCTCTCGCTACGAGCGGAAGTTCACGGTTGACAAGGTAACGCGGGTAGAGTAGCATCGACCTGCGTTAAGTGCCTAATTCTTCAGGGGTCGGAAGATGACTACTCTTTCCGGGTTCTACCATATCGACCAGATTGATCACCACGAGTTCCACGGCTATGCCCTGTCCGGCTCTCTGTACTCTGGGCAGTCGAAGCTTCAGACCATCCAGGTGGTCGAGAGCCCGAAATTCGGCAAGATGTTGATCCTGGATGGGAAGATCCAGTCGGCGGCGCTGGATGAGCATATCTACCATGAGGCCCTCGTCCATCCGGCGATGCTCTTGCACCCGCATCCCCGCCGGGTCCTGATCCTGGGCGGAGGGGAGGGGGCCACGCTGCGGGAGGTCCTCCGATATCGGATGGTGGAAGAGGCCGTGATGGTGGACCTCGATGATGAGATCGTCAGTCTCAGCCGCAAGTACCTCCCGGAATGGTCAGAGAGGGCGTTTGAGGATCCCAGGGCGACGATCGTGTGTACGGATGCCCGAGAATTTCTCGATCGACCGATCGGACTGTTTGATGTGATCATCCACGATATCACCGATCGGGTGACGGGTGACTTCGCTGAAGACTACTACCGTGCGATCCAGCAGCGGTTGGCCGACCGCGGGATGCTCGCCATGCAGGCCCTAGAGCTCAATCTGGGGGATTTCGCGGGACACCTGGGGATTCGACAGGAGGTGGAAAGGGTCTTCTCCTGGCTCCGGTCGTACCGGGCCTACGTGCCTTCCTTCCGGGCCGATTGGGGGTTTGTGCTCGCGACAACCGCTGAGGCGCTCGACCCGGTCGCCTCCGGGATCGTGGAGAGCCGCTTCGGCGAGCGATTGGGACCAGGGGCCGGACTGCGATTTTACGGACCGGCGGTGCACAGCGCCCTGTTCACGCTCTCGAACGAGCTCGCAGACCTTATCGGCCAGAAGACTGCTTGAACGCGAGGAGGCTAGAAAGCTAGGACGCTGATGTTAGGTGTCGGGTGTTGCGTTGCCGAACACCGAAAACCCAATACCCGAGCAGTCAAGAGGAGGAACCAGTGAAGCGATTGCGCGACGTGGATCCGGAGATCGCGGAGGCGATTTATCTGGAGACGGAGCGGCAGGCCGACGGACTTGAGCTCATCGCCTCAGAGAACTTCGTGAGCGAGGCGGTGATGGAGGCCGCGGGCTCCGTCATGACTAATAAGTACGCCGAGGGGTACCCAGGCCGGCGGTACTACGGCGGCTGCGAATTCGTCGATCGCGCCGAGGCCTTGGCCATCGAGCGGGCCAAGACGCTCTTCGGCGCAGCGCATGTCAATGTCCAGCCCCACTCCGGGACCCAGGCCAATATGGCTGTCTACTTCTCGGTCCTGCAGCCGGGGGATACGATCATGGGGCTCAATCTCGCGCATGGGGGGCATCTGACCCACGGCAGCCCGGTGAATTTTTCTGGCCGCTTCTTCCGCGTCATTCCCTATGGGGTCCATCCCGAGACCGAGCAAATCGACTTCGCAGAGGTGCAGCGGCTGGCGCGCGAGCACCGACCGAAGATGATCATGGTCGGGGGCAGCGCCTACCCCCGGACCCTCGATTTCGCCACCTTCAAAGAGATCGCGACGGCGGTCGGAGCGATTCTCATGGCCGACATCGCGCACCCCGCCGGACTCATCGCCGCGAAACTGCACCCCTCGCCGATCCCCTACGCCGAGTTCGTCACCACCACCACCCACAAGACGCTCCGGGGGCCCCGGGGGGGGATGATCATGTGTCAGGAGGAATACGCGGCGGTCCTCAACAAGAGTCTCTTTCCGGGCTTCCAGGGCGGCCCCCTGATGCACATCATCGCCGCCAAGGCGGTCGCATTCAAGGAAGCCTTGAGCGACGAGTTCCGCGCGTACCAGCGCCAGATCCAGTTGAACGCGGTTGCGCTGGCCGAGGAGCTTGGCGCCCTCGGCTTTCGCTTGGTCGCGGGCGGGACGGACACCCACCTGATGCTGGTGGATCTCCGGCCCAAGGGGCTGACCGGCAAGGTGGCCGAGACGGCGCTGGAGAAGGCCGGGATCACGGTAAACAAGAATGCCATTCCTTTTGATCCGGAGAAGCCAGCGGTGACCAGCGGCATCCGCATCGGGACGCCGGCGGTGACCACCCGGGGGATGCGAGAGGAGGAGATGCGTCTCATCGGCCAGCTCATCGCCGAGGTCCTCCAAGATGTGACCGCCGAGGCCCGCCAGCGGGGGGTGCGGGACAAGGTCCGGGAGCTATGTCAGCAGTTCCCCTTGTATGCCAGACGGTTGGGGCGTGACGCGAAGGAGCGGCCCTGATGAAGTGCCCCTTTTGCGGGCAGGTAGAGGAGAAGGTCGTCGACTCGCGGGAGGCCCGGGATGCGGCGGTGATCCGGCGCCGCCGGGAGTGCCTCAACTGCGGGCGGCGGTTCACGACCTACGAGCGCATCGAAGAGGTCCAGCTCATGGTGGTAAAGAAGGATGGCCGGCGGGAGCCCTTTGATCGCAACAAGATTCTGAGCGGCCTTCTCAAGGCCACCCAGAAGAGACCCGTGAGCGTGGCCGAACTCGAGAAGATCGCCGA
>JAKEGQ010000009.1 GCA_022615475.1 Candidatus Methylomirabilota bacterium
CAGGGAGCTTGACCGAATCGGCAAAGGCATAGAATGGGTTATCGTCGTTTCATGAGTGGAGATCGCATGCGTGTCATCGTGGCGGGGATTCTCTTGGCGCTTTTCGTCGGAATCCCTCTCTCGTCGTCGGGCGCACAAGAAAAGAGTGTGCCTGCTAGCCCGACGCCGGAGGAGGTCGGGATCGAGGTGAGGCGTCGTCTCGAGCGAATGGAGAAGCTTCGGGGCCCCAAGAAAGAACTGCGGATCAGTCCAGCGAATGTGACGATCAACATCCGCCCACCCGATGCCGATCCACTGGTGGACTTCAGCTATGCGGTACTGTCCCTCACGCTGAAGAAGCCGGTTCAGGGAGTCCGGGAGATCATCTACTGGGCCTACTCCCTCTCGGATGCCATTACCCTGGGCGAGACGCTGAACCGGAGCGCCGGAGCCGAGGTGACGGTGCGGTGCCCGGCCCAGGGGGACAAGTCCCGGTGTTGGTTCGAATCGTTTGTCTTGCCCTGAGTTCTCATGCCTTGACAGCCACAGGCTGACCTCCTACGATGGGAGGTCCTGGCAAGTCCTTCGCCCCTTGGAAATGCGGGAAGGAAGGGAACCCATGGTCAACGAAGAAGCCGTCCTCAACGCCTTGCGGAAGGTGAACGACCCGGAACTGCACCGGGACCTCGTCTCCCTTGGAATGGTAAAGGCGATCACGATCGAGGACGGGACCGTGGCGGTGAACGTTGAGCTCACCACCCCTGCCTGCCCCCTCAAGGCCCAGGTCGAAGAGGAGACCCGGGCGGCGATCCAGGCCCTCCCCGGGGTGACAGCAGTCACCGTCACCTTGACGGCCTCGGTCCGCAAGCCCCCTCCGGGGCGCCAACCTCTCCCGGGGGTCAAGCACATCATTGCCATCGGCAGCGGCAAAGGGGGAGTGGGTAAGTCCACGGTGACGGCGAATCTCGCAGTGGCTCTCGCCGAAGCGGGCGCATCCGTCGGCCTCCTCGATGCGGACATCTATGGACCAAGCATCCCTATCATGATGGGGGTGCACCGACAGCCTGAGGTGGTGGGCAAGCGGATGATCCCCCCGGTGAGCCACGGGGTCAAGCTCATGTCCTTGGGCTTCCTCCTGCCGGACCACACTGCCCCGGTCGTCTGGCGGGGACCGATGGTCGCCCAGGCGGTCAAGCAGATGTTGATGGAGGTGGAGTGGGGGGAGATCGACTATCTCCTCGCGGATCTTCCGCCGGGGACGGGGGATGCGTCCCTGACGTTAGCCCAGGCGATCCCCCTCACAGGGGCGGTCGTCGTCATGACCCCCCAGGAGGTGGCCGTCCAGATCGCCACGAAGACGCTCAACATGTTTCGGACGCTGAAGGTCCCCATCCTCGGGATCATCGAGAACATGAGCTATCTCCTCTGCCCACACTGCCAGCGGCCGGTGGAGCTTTTCGGGCACGGCGGCGGGCGCAAGGCCAGCCAGCGCCTCGAGGTCCCATTCTTGGGGGAGATCCCCCTCGACGTCGCCCTCCGCCAGGGTGGCGATGTGGGGCGGCCCATCCTCATTGATGCCCCCAAGTCCCCAGTGGCGGACGTCTTTCGGCAGGTGGCCGGCAATCTAGCCGGGCGGATCAGCGTCGAGGCGTTAAAGGAGTAGATTTCCTGGCCTTCTTTGGCCCGCCGGATGAAGGGGCTGAAGGACCACTTCCCCTTGATTTTTCAGTGGTTTCGTTCTTTCTGGCACCCAAAATGCAACATTACGAGGATCGGGAGGCCTAGGTGGGAATTATCCTCCTAGCAGATGACCAGCGGGACTCTCGGGCACGATTGCAGGGACTCCTCGAAGGGCAGGGGTTTGCTGTGATCGCCGCGTCCAGCCTTGCAATGGCTGTCCCCCTTGCCAAATCCGATCCTCCGGACCTCGCCTTCTTGAACATCAGCCGATCGCGGGACGAGGGGTGGACCGCCTGCCGGGATATCAGGCGGTTCTGCCCCAAGGCGAAGATCCTTCTCTGCATTGAGGGGGGGCCGACCGAACATGAGGTCGTGTTGGGTCGAGAAGCCGGGGCAGATGAAGTGATTCAGGAGGTCCGCGGCCTGGCGCAGGTAACCAAGTTTCTCGAGGCGGCCTCGGCCGGGCACTCCCTGACGTGTCCGGAGTGTCAGAGTGTCTTTCGCCTGCAACAGATGCCGGTCCCGGGCTCGAGGGTAGAGGCCCAATGTCCCGAGTGCCATTTTCTCATCGGCGTGATGTCCCAGGGGCAGGAAGCGGTTACGCTGGATGCCCCCTTCAACGGTCGGCCGAAGATCCTGGTGGTGGAGGATACCAAGTTCTTCCGGGCCTATCTTACGGATCTGCTCGTCGGCGCCGGGTTCGAAGTCGTGACGGCGCAAGACGGGATAGAGGCGTTGGAGTACCTGAGCAGGGAGTGTCCCGACCTGGTCATTACGGATGTCTTGATGCCACGTATGCACGGCTTCGACCTCTGCCGCAAGATCAAGGACCGCCCGGAGACTTCCTCGGTGCCGGTCATCATGATGACCCAGGTGTACACGCGGATGCACAATGAGAAGGAGGCCCGCGGGGTCCAGGGGGCGGATGACTACATCACGAAGCCGTTCCAGCCAAGTGACCTGCTCACCCGCATCTGGCGCTTTCTCCCCCACACGCTGTAAATCTTCTCCCTCCGCTTACTCACCTAGGTTCCCATTGGAAAAAATCTTGACATACGACATGGAGGATATTACAAATATGGTATGTGGGAGGTCTACGAGCACCGGCGGGTGGTCGGACGCCTC
>JAKEGQ010000093.1 GCA_022615475.1 Candidatus Methylomirabilota bacterium
CGCGACCTGATGCTCAGTTACGGGGATCTTGCTCCTGTCATCTTTATCGTGTTCCAGATCACGCAGGTCGTGATCTCGTTCATCCCGGGCGAGGCGGTAGGGTTCTTGGGCGGGTTCATCTTCGGGGTCTTTCAGGGCTTTGTCTACTCCTCCATCGGGTTGACCATCGGGTCCCTGATCGCCTTTGGGGCCTCACGGTGGCTCGGAATGCGCTTTGTCCGACGCATCGTTCGACCGGCGACGTATCAGCGATTCGCCTTTCTGCAGGAGCCCCGAGGCATTTTCGTCGTCTTCGTCCTCTTTCTCATCCCGGGCTTTCCCAAGGATACCCTTTCGTACATCCTGGGAGTGACCCCCATCTCCCTGTGGGCGTTCTTCGTGGCGATGACCTTCGGCCGCATGCCCGGGACCTGGCTCCTGTCGCTGCAGGGTGACAAGTTTCATGGGGAGGAATGGCACGGCTTGGCCCTCGTGCTCACCATCGGCGGCTTTCTCGTCCTGATCGCCTACCTCTACCGGGTCCGCATCATCGAGTTTGTCCGGCAGCACTGGGCCGATTCCCGGTAATACTGAATCCTTCCCTGATTGCGAGGGCTCGCGACAACTGTCACCTCCGCCCCACCTGTCCTGATCGATGCGAACCAATATCCATTCCCCAGATTGACGCGGATCGACCCGCAGCTTATAGTGCGGTCAGGGCTCGTCCCGCGCAATAGGCGTTACAAGAAAGGACGATCGATGACGTACCACGAACTGCCTATCCCGCCTCATTTCGATGCGGACAGGGTGGGCGAGGTCTGGAAAGTGCCCTACGAAGAACAAGCCCGGGAAGCCGCGAGATGGGCAAGACGACATGGCATATCGCCTGCAGCCCACGATCGCTTCAAGATCTGCCTGGTTGCGGTGGACGTGCAAAATACGTTTTGCATCCCCGGATTTGAATTGTATGTGGGCGGACGCTCGGGGACCGGTGCGGTGGACGACAATCGACGGCTGTGTGAATTCGTCTACCGCAATCTGGGGGTGGTGACTCAGATTTCCCTGACGATGGACACCCACCAGGCGATGCAGATCTTTCACGCCGTGTATCTGGTCAATGACCGCGGGGAGCATCCGCCGCCTTTTACGAGCGTCTCCGAGGAGCAGGTCCGAAAGGGTGTGTGGAAGTTTAATCCCGCGGCGGCCCCCAGTCTTCAGATCGACGAGGCGTACGGCCAGCGGCACCTTGTGCACTACACGACCACGCTGAAGGAGAGCGGGAAATACGATCTCACCATATGGCCCTATCATGCCATGCTGGGAGGGATCGGACATGCCCTCGTTCCGGCGGTGGAGGAGGCAGTCTTTTTCCACAGCATCGCTCGCTTCAGTCAGCCGGACTTCCACGTCAAGGGCCAGCACCCGTTGACCGAGCATTATTCGGTCCTGGGGCCGGAGGTTGTGAATGGTCCGGATGGCGAACCGATCGCCCAAAAGAGCGACACGTTCCTCAAAAAGCTCCTGGAGTGTGATGCGGTGATTATCGCGGGACAAGCCAAGAGTCACTGCGTGGCGTGGACGATAGATGATCTGTTGGAGGAGGTTCTTGCCCGGGATAGGCGCTTGGTTGAGAAGGTGTATCTCCTCGAGGATTGTACGTCGCCGGTGGTGGTGCCCGGAATCACCGATTACACGGATCAGGCGCATGCAGCCTTCCAGAGATTTGCCGATGTGGGCATGCATGTGGTCCGCTCGACCGATCCGATCGCGAATTGGCCCGGGATCCGGCTCAACTAGGCATCTGAGCCTGAGTCCGACGACCGGTGACCGATGACCGGCAGGGGCCTGAAGACAGGACCAGTTTGGCTGCACGCGACTGGGTGCGCCGGCGAGGGGAGCACCCTGAGGAGGGCGGAAACTGGTTTGCGTTCGGCCGGGGTCCCAGCACGTCAACAGCACCTGCAGGCCCCGAGCGACATTGGCGGAAGCGGCGGGGTCCCTCGGCGAGCGACGGCCTGGGAAACCGAGGCGCGATCCGTGCCCGGCCTCGTTGCACGGATCGTGAATACGGCGGGACCCGGGCCGTAAGCCGCCGAACAGGGTCGCCGCGAGTGCCCCGGAGCGAGGGGCCGAGGGTGCTGTTGCGAGAGCGTTGACACATTCGGCCAGACACCGTAGAGTCTTCTTGCGATGACGACGAGCTACGCGATCAGTGAGCTATTCACGTCGATCCAGGGCGAGGGGGAGGTGATGGGGATTCCCTCCCACTTCATCCGCCTCTACCGGTGCGACCTCAGCTGCTCCTGGTGCGACTCCAAGTACACCTGGGTGCGGCAGGATCAGGCAGTCGAAGGGAAGGATTATACTTTGATGACCATCGAGGAGATCCTGGGGTGGTTGCAGAATGAACCCAGGGCCCCGCTCGTCACCTTCACCGGCGGGGAACCAATGCTTCAGCCGCTGCTCCCGCTCGTCACCGCCCTTGACGCGCGGGGGTATCAGATCGTGGTGGAGACGAACGGTCTGCACACGCCGGGGCAGGCGCTGCTCGATCTCGTACACCACTGGGCCGTCTCGCCGAAGCTGAAGAATGCGGGGATGACGGATGTTGCGTGGGGGCCTCTCGACTGGCTCGGGAAGGCACAGAATTCCTACCTAAAGTTCGTCATCTGCGATCCCGCTCGTGATTTGCCGGAGGTACAGGAGTTTGTTGAGAGCCGGGGCCTTCCCAGCAGCAGGGTCATCCTGCAGCCTGACGGCTTGGCAGCCGACTATGAGGTCATCCTTCGACGTCTGGCTGAGTTCGGCCGCGATCGCGGCTACCCCTATCGCGTCCTGCCCCAGCTCCATCGGCTCCTCTGGGGCATCCGCCGCGGGGTCTGATCGGTTCATGGTTCAGAGACTTCGACGAGCGGTTCGGCCCAGCTCACCGTCGAGGCCTCAGTCGAGTCGTTCATGGTCAACGGTGGAGCCAAATCCGAGTCAAAAGGTCCCCCGAGTTAGCCCCTCGGAGCTCGTGCGTGCGATCTTGGTGGGTCTGGGGTTGTTGTTGTCCGGGCTCGTCGCACAGGGGGCAGCCATGGAGCTGAAGAGTCAAGGTTTCAAGTCGGGGGGGATCATTCCTGCCAAGTACACCTGTGATGGAGCGGACACCTCTCCGCCGCTCACTTGGTCAGATCCACCAGACGGGACGAAGAGCTTTGCCCTCATCATGGACGACCCCGATGCGCCAGTGGGCACCTGGGTCCATTGGATCATCTGGAATATTCCGGCGACGGCCCGCGCCCTGGAAGAGAGCGTCCCCAAGGCGGCGTCACTCCCGAACGGCGCAAGGCAGGGGACCAACGACTTCAAACGGATCGGCTACGGCGGGCCCTGCCCCCCTTCCGGGACGCACCGCTATTTCTTCAAGCTCTATGCCCTCGGTACAACGGTTACCCTGCCGCCCGAGACCACCAAGAGTGTCCTCGAGGACACGATGCGGCGTCACATCCTCGCCCAGACCGAGCTGATCGGCAA
>JAKEGQ010000094.1 GCA_022615475.1 Candidatus Methylomirabilota bacterium
CTTCTTCTGCTGGCCCGGGGGGACGCAGCCCTTCTTGGCGAGCCCCGGCGGGCAGTGAGCCTTATCTTTGGGGATAGCCACGATCACTGCAGGCGGATATGGATCGGGAATCCAGTTGCCGGCCTCGAGCCTGACCCAGGTCCCATCCTTGAGTTTCCACTGGACCCCTCCATGCCAGAAGAGATCGTCGCCTCGGGCATAAACGCCCCACTCCGGGATGAATTGAAATCCCTCCGGAGGCCCGGCCGGAGCGCTTCCCATTCCCAGGGTGAGGAATGCCAGGACCGCTATGACCATGATGCGCACTGTCTTCATTGTGCCCTCCCTTGTCTAAGTGATACTCTCTCGCTTCACCTTTTCTTCCGATTGCAATCCATGAGCCAATCGGTTTAAACTTCCCCCAGCGGACTCTAGATCCGAGTCGAGAAGGCTCGCGGGGAAGGTTATAAGGGCACGGCCACATAGACGGAAAGGAGGGGTCCCATGAAGCGGCATTGTCTCAATCTGGGTGGGTTAGCCATCATAGGCGTAGCACTCCTCTTGGTCGGTTGCGCCAAGAAGTCGGGGGTGCAGAATGGGGAGCTGGGGGCGACGGAAGGCAAAATGGGGGAAGAGACGATCACCAAGCCGTCCCTCATCCAGGAGGCCCCTGTGACGCCTGGAGCCGGAGTGCGGACAGGGGGCGGCCCTGGGACGGAGGGCCCGCTAAAGGACGTCTTCTTCGATTTCGACAAGGCTATCCTGACGGACGAGGCGAAGAAGACCCTGGACGCCGACATCAAGTGGCTCAAGGCCAATCCGGCCACTCGGATTGCGGTCGAAGGCCACAGCGACGAGCGGGGGACCGACGAGTACAACCTGGGGCTCGGCGAACATCGGGCCAAGGCGGTCCGGGATTACCTGGTGGCCGGGGGCATTGATGCCAAGCGAATTACGACCATCAGCTACGGCGAGGAGCGGCCTTTTGTCCTTGGCCATGACGAATCCGCCTGGAAATGGAACCGGCGGGCACACTTTGTCATCGCTCCCCGGTAGGGGGTGGGGTGGCATGGATCTTGCTGACTTCATACGTGCGCAAGGCTCTCACGGAGGCAGGATATGCCGCCCGAGCAAGCTGCAACGGTCGTCCGATACTACCGCCGCTACCTCCGCTTCCCCCGCTATTTGTCCGTCCGTTGCACGGTTCTTGAAGACCAGGCCCGGCCAGAGCCCCTCCCCGGAATCACCCGATGCGTGAATTCCGGGGGCCTCGAAATCCTGCTTTCCGAGTCCCTGCCGGTCGAGACGGCAGTGTCGGTTCAGGTCTCTGGAGGTGCTCCCCTCCGCGGCCGCATCGTCTCGGTCGGCAAGGCCCTGGCCACCGTGCTGGGGCCAAGATTCCCCCACGGAGTGGCCTTCGAAAAAGCGGTCGAGCCATCCCTCGTCCGCCAATGGGTCTCTCACCCTCAAAAACGGACCCACCCACGGGCCGAGGTCCGGTTCGGCGTCGACTACACCCATGAGGGGACGACGGATTTCGGGATGTGTCTCAACCTGTGCGAGCGGGGGTTCTTCATCGCGACCAGGCGCCCCCTTGCGCCAGAGTCGGTGGTCTCCCTCCGCTTCACCCTGCCCGATGCATCCAAGCCCCTCTCGGTCCGCGGGCGCGTCGCGTGGGTATCCGGCGATGAAAACGACCCGGCCGTTATCACGGGAATGGGAGTACAGCTTCTCGACCTCGACCCAAAAGCAGCGACCGAGATCAGCGCCCTCGTTGATCGCCTCAGCGCCGACGCATTCAAAGGGAATGCCTCCTAGTCCTCCTCCCGTCTCGATAGGGCACCGCCTCGTCCCCTCCTTCCCGACGATCCATTTTTTTCCTTTACCCCAGAATCGTTTCGCTCTATAATATGACCCTCCCAAGACAAGACAAGGACCCACCTCGGAGGCTTTGACCACCGCTCTGAACGATGCGCTTCGTTGAGAAGCGGGTTTCGAAAGGAGGGTTGCGACAATGGCCGGCCAGAAGATCACCCTGAGCGTGATCAAAGCCGACGTGGGGAGCTACACCGGCCACAACCGGGTCCACCCTGCCCTCCTTGAGAAGGCCGGCGAATCCCTCGAAGCCGCCAAGACCAAGAAGAGTATCGTCGATTATTATGTGGGGCGCTGCGGGGACGATATCGACCTCGTCATCACGCACCGCCACGGGGTCGATTCCGAGATGATCCATCGCCTGGCGTGGGATACGTTCATGGCCTGCACGACCGTGGCCAAGCGCCTCCACCTGTACGGCGCTGGCCAGGATCTCCTCGCCGACGCCTTTGCCGGTAATGTCAAGGGGATGGGCCCGGGCGTGGCAGAGATGGAGTTCGTGGAACGGCCGAGCGAGCCGATTGTGGTCTTCATGGCGGACAAGTGCTCGCCCGGCGCCTGGAATTTTCCGCTCTACCGGATGTTCGCCGATCCCTTCACGTCTGCCGGTCTCGTGATCGATCCCAAGATGCACGAGGGATTCCAGTTCAGCGTTCTGGACGCCAAGAAGGATGCCCTCATCGACCTAACCTGCCCCGACGAACTGTATGATCTTCTCATCTTTCTCGGGGCCTCCAACCAGTTCATGATCACCGAGGTGCGCAGGCGGACCGACGGGGAGATCGCCGCGGCCGCCTCCACGCAGAAGCTCAGCCTGATCGCCGGCAAGTACGTCGGAAAGGATGACCCCGTGATGGCGGTCCGGTGCCAGTCGGGACTTCCCGCCGTGGGCGAGGTGCTCGAGGCCTTCACCTTCCCGCAACTCGTCGAGGGCTGGATGCGAGGGTCCCACTGTGGCCCGCTCATGCCCTGTGCCTTCGATCAGGCAAACCCGACCCGCTTCGATGGGCCACCCCGGGTGGTGGCGGCCGGCTTCCAGCTGGCCGACGGACATCTCATCGGGCCCGTAGACCTCTTCGATGATCCCTCCTTCGACGAGACCCGCCGAAAGGCCAATGAGGTGGCGGAGTACATGCGGCGGCACGGACCGTTCCAGCCCCACCGCCTGCCCCTGGAAGAAATGGAGTACACCACCCTCCCCCAGGTGATGGGCAAGCTCAAGGATCGGTTCAAGGCGGGAAAGCGCTAACCCCCCTCGAACGCAGACGGCCGCGGGGCGATTCAGGTTCGCCCCGCGGCCGTTCGACCTCTGTGCGGGCGTGACCCGCACTTCCCAGGATACCGTCAGGCCGCTCCGACCCTGATAGCTACCGAGCCGGGGCCGGCGATCCGCTCGAGCGCGGAAACGAGCTCTGGCACCGGCCGCACCGTGAGCCCCTCGCCGGCCTCGATCACGACGGCCGTCGCTCGGTCAAGGTGGAGACGGAGTCGAAGGGGGACCGGTCCGGCAAAGCCCTCGACGGCCGTGCGGATCTGTCGCAAGATCTCCCCTGAGAGGGCCTCTGCCCGAAGGGCGATTTCCAGCTCGCCCTCCGGCTCTTGCTGGAGATCGCTCAGGGGCCGGACCTCCGTGAGGAGCAGCTTCACCGCCTCTTCGCCAATATCAACCTGCCCTTTCACCAGGACCGGATTATCCTTCACGAGAGCGAGCATCCTGCCCCGGTACAGATCGGGGAACACGATGGATTCCACGGACCCCCGCAGATCCTCGATGGTGACAAAGGCCATTCGATCACCGCTCTTGGTGGAGATCTCCTTCACGGCCGTGATGATGCCGCAGAGGGTGATCATCTCCTTGTCCCTGAGGCTCCCGAGCTCCTCGGTGGTGACTGTGGCATGGCGTTTGCGGAGGGCCTCGTATTCACTCAGGGGATGGCCGGTGATGTAGAATCCTATGATCTCCCGCTCGGCGGTGAGGCGCTGGGCGTGAGACCATTCCGGCATGTCGTGGAGCTGTGGCGTCTTTGCCCGCCCCACCCCTCCCTCCAGCATCTCCAGGAGCGAAACCTGTCCCTTCGCCCGATCCCGGAGGAGAACCGAGGCGGCGTCCATGGCCTGATCGACGGCCGCCATCAGCTGAGATCGGCGATAGCCCAACGAGTCAAAAGCCCCACACTTGATCAGACTCTCGATCACTCGCTTGTTGACCAGCCGGAGGTCCACCCGCTCGCAGAAGTCATGGAGGCTGCTGAACTTCCCCCCCGTGGTCCGGGCATTCAGGATCGACTGGATGGCCGTCTCACCCAGATTCTTGACCGCCACGAGTCCGAAGCGAATCTTGTCCCCCACCACCCGGAAGGTGCTCCCCGACTCGTTGACGTCCGGCGGAAGGATCTCGATCCCCATCTGGCGGCACTCCTCGATGTACTTCACCGTCTTGTCGGTGTCACCCATTTCCGATGTGCAGAGGGCCGCCATGAACTCCATCGGATAGTTGGCCTTGAGATAGGCGGTCTGGTAAGCCACCACCGCGTAGGCAGCGGCATGAGATTTGTTGAAGCCGTACCCGGCGAACTGGGCCATGAGATCAAAGATCCTCTCGGCCTTGGCCCTGGGGACGTGCCGGGTCACCGTCCGGTCGACGAATTTCTCTCGCTGCCGCGCCATCAGCTCGGGGTTCTTCTTGCCCATGGCCCGGCGCAGGATGTCCGCCTCGCCCATGGTGAATCCGGCCATCTCGCTGGCGATCTGCATCACCTGTTCCTGGTAGACCATGACCCCGTACGTCTCCTTCAGGTATTTCTCCATGAGGGGATGGTCGTAGTTGATCTTCACGCGCCCATGACGCCGGTTGATGAAGTCCGGGATCATCTCCATGGGGCCCGGCCGGTAGAGCGCCACGAGGGCGATCACATCCTCCAGGCGTTCTGGCCTCAGGCGTCGCAGGAGGTCCCGCATCCCTGCCGACTCCAACTGGAAGACGCCCGAGGTCCTCGCCTCGGACAGAAGCGTGAAGGTCTGTGCGTCGTCGAAGGGGATCTGATCTGCCTGCAGGTCAACTCCCCGAGTCTCCTTGAGGAGCTTGAGCGTGTTGGAGATCACCGTGAGCGTCCGCAGGCCCAAAAAGTCCATCTTGAGGAGACCGATCTTTTCGATGGCCCCCATGGCATACTGGGTCGTGATCTCCCCTTTGGTCCCCCGGTAGAGCGGGACATGCTCGATGAGAGGTTCTCCCGAGATCACCACGCCGGCCGCGTGGGTGGACGCATGGCGGGTCAGCCCCTCGAGCGTCCTGGCAATCTCCCACAGATCGTTCACCTCTGGCCGGGAACGGACGGCCTCGCGAAGGGGCGGGCTCTGTGCGATAGCCTCGTCCAGGCTGATGTTGAGGACGTTCGGGACCATCTTGGCAATCTTGTCCACCTCGCCGTAGGGCATCCCCAGGGCACGCCCCACGTCCCGGATCACCGCCTTCGCCCCCAAGGTCCCAAAGGTGATGATCTGGGCGACGTTCTCTTTGCCATATTTCTGGGCGACGTAGCCGATGACTTCATCTCGGCGATCGTCGGCGAAGTCGATATCCATGTCGGGAGGTGAGATGCGCTCAGGATTGAGGAACCGCTCGAAGAGGAGGCCGTAGCGCAGCGGATCGATATTGGTGATGCCCAGCGCGTAGGCCACCAGGCTTCCGGCAGCGGACCCTCGGCCCGGCCCGACCGAGATCCCACGGTCTTTCGCGAAGCGGATGAAGTCCCAGACGATCAAGAAGTATCCGGCGAAGCCGATCTTCTCGATCACCTCGAGCTCCCGGGTGAGACGGGCCTTCACCTCCTCCGCAATCTGACCGTACCGCTGACTCAGGCCACGCCAACTGCACTCGGCCAGATAGCTGTCCAGGGTGTGCCCCGGGGGCGCCTGATAGCGCGGCAGGTGGATCTTGTCGAAGTCCAGCTGGAGGTTGCACCGCTCGGCGATCGCCACCGTGTTGAGGAGCGCCTCGGACAACTCCGGAAAGAGGTCCGCCATCTCTCGCGGACTCTTGAGGTAGAACTGATCCGAGGCGAAGCGCAGGCGATCCCGGTCGGCCACCGTCTTGCCGGTCTGGATGCAGACGAGCGCGTCATGGGCCTTGTGATCGCCGGCGTTCAGGTAATGGACATCGTTGGTGACGACGACGGGCACCTCCAGCCTCTTCGCCATCCGGAGGAGGCCTTGATTGACCGCTCGCTGGGGCTCGATGCCGTGAAACTGGAGCTCCAGGAAGTAGTTCTCCCGGCCAAACAGATCCCGGTGCCAGGCGGCCACCTCACACGCCTTCTCCTCCTCTCCGTGCGCCAGCAATTGGCAGACCTCACTATTGAGACAGCCGCTGAGCGCCAGGAGTCCCTCGTGGTATTGGGCCAGGACCTCTTTATCGATCCGCGGCTTGTAGTAGAAGCCTTCGAGATATCCCGCGGTCACCAGCTTGATCAGATTCTTGTATCCGGTCCGGTCCCTCACCAAGAGGGTCAGGTGGTTCGCGCCCTCGTACTGCCCATCCTGGGGGTAGCGCTCGAGCCGCGATCCGGGAGCGACGTAGACCTCACACCCGATGATCGGCTTGATCCCCTCTTTCTGGGCCAGCCGGTAAAAGTCGATGGCGCCGAAGAGGTTGCCATGGTCCGTGACGGCCAGCGCGGGCATCTTGAATTCGTGCGCCTTCCGCACCAGCTTCTCGAGATGGCACGCCCCATCCAGCAGGCTGTACTGGCTGTGGACATGCAGATGCACGAAGTCCGCGCGCGGCATCACCCCTCCTGCCTGAGCACCGCCGTGGCCCCGGCTCAGCCGAGGCCCGGCTACTCCCACTCGATGGTGCTGGGGGGCTTACTGGAGATGTCGTAGACGACCCGGTTCACTCCCCTGACTTCGTTGATGATCCGATTAGAGATCAGTCCGAGGATCTCGAACGGAATCCTGGCCCAATCCGCGGTCATCCCGTCCTCGGACGTGACCGCCCGGAGGCCCACCACATTCTCGTAGGTCCGCGCATCGCCCATCACCCCCACACTTTTCACCGGCAGGAGGACGGCGAAGCCCTGCCAGAGGCCCCGGGTGAGCCCTGCACGTCTGAGCTCCTCGTCGACAATGGCGTCCGCCGCCCGGAGGGTCTCCAGGCGCTCTTTCGTCACCTCCCCGAGGACGCGAACGGCAAGGCCCGGACCCGGGAATGGTTGACGCCAGAGGATCGCCTCGGGAAGGCCGAGGTTCTTCCCGACCTCCCGCACCTCATCCTTGAAGAGATCGCGCAACGGCTCGATCAGCCGAAACGTCATAGTGCCCGGGAGCCCGCCCACGTTATGGTGCGTCTTGATGGTGGCGGAAGGGCCGCGGACCTGTTGGCTCTCGATCACATCCGGGTAGAGGGTTCCCTGCGCGAGAAACGCGAAGCGGCCCAGCCGCTGGGCCTCCTCCTCAAAGACCTGGACGAACTCGGCCCCGATGATCTTCCGTTTCTCCTCGGGATCCGTCACCCCTTTGAGCGCGCGGAGGAAGCGATCCGAGGCGTCCACGGCGACGACCTGGAGTTTCAGATGTTCCCGAAACGTGCGCAGCACCTCCTCCGCCTCTCCTCGGCGGAGGAGGCCGTTGTCGACGAAAACAGAGACCAGACGATCGCCGATGGCCTTGTGAACCAACAGGGCCACGACGGAGGAATCCACGCCTCCACTCAGCGCGCACAGCACCCGCTCCCCTCCGACTGTCTCACGGATCCCCTCGACCGCCTTCTCAATGAAGGATCGCATGGTCCATGTCGGCGCACACCCAGAGATCCTGAGGACGAAGTTCTCGAGGATCTGCCGCCCCTTCGGCGTGTGAATCACCTCCGGATGAAACTGGACGGCGTACCACGGGCGACTCCTGTGCCGCATGGCGGCGTAGGGGGCGTTCTCCGTATGGGCGATGGCGGCCCACTCGGGGGGAAGGGCCAGGATCCTGTCCCCGTGGCTCATCCAGGCGACCGTCTCGGGTCCCAGTCCCGCCAGAAGGTCCGAGGCGTCATCAATACGGAGTGCGGCCCTGCCGTACTCCCTGGCCTGGGCCGCATCGACCTTCCCGCCCAACAGGTGGGCCAGGACCTGCATCCCGTAGCAGATCCCCAGGACAGGCCGCTCCAGCGCCAGTACCTCTCGATCCAGGAGCGGGGCATCCCGATCGTAGACACTGGCCGGACTCCCGGACAGGATGATCCCCTTTGGACTGTGCTGTCGGATGAGCTGGATCGGCGCGGTGCAGGGGAGGATTTCGCAGTAGACTCGGCACTCCCGGACCCGCCGAGCGATGAGCTGGGTGGTCTGCGAGCCAAAGTCAAGGATCAAGATCTTGTCAGTCATACCATGGCGGCTGCAGGAGATAAGGCCTCTTTGTCTGGTCTCCGGTCCCCGGTCTGTAGTCGGTAGTCTGCGGTCTGGTAGTCTCTGGATCTCTGCGTTTAGCTCTCCATGCGGTAGTTCGGCGCTTCCTTGGTGATGATCACGTCATGGACGTGCGACTCCCGGAGGCCGGCATTCGTGATCTTGGCAAAGCGGCCATTCCGCCTGAGCTCCTCCACGCTGCGGCAACCGCAGTAGCCCATGCCGGACTTCACGCCCCCCACCAACTGGTACACATTCGCGGCCAGCGTTCCGCGGAACGGAACCCGCCCCTCGATCCCCTCGGGGACCAGTTTCCCCTCCTCGGTCTCCTGCTCTTGAAAGTAGCGATCCCGTCCCCCGCGTTGCATCGCCCCAAGCGATCCCATCCCACGGTACACCTTGTAGCTTCGGCCCTGATAGATCACGGTCTCCCCGGGGCTCTCTTCCGTGCCGGCGAACAGCCCCCCGATCATCACTGCGTGGGCCCCGGCGGCGATGGCCTTTGTGATGTCTCCCGAGTACTTCACCCCGCCATCAGCGACGATGGGAATCCCGCGCCGATCGCTGACCGTCGCGCAGTTGGCGATGGCGGTAATCTGAGGGACCCCTGCGCCCGCCACGACTCGCGTTGTACAGATCGACCCGGGCCCGATTCCGACCTTGATCCCGTCGACCCCCGCTTCAATCAGATCCTCCGCGCCCCCAGCGGTGGCCACGTTGCCCGCGATGACCTCCGCTTGCGGAGAGGTCCTCTTGATCCAGCGAACGGTCTCGATGACAGGCTGAGAGTGGCCATGGGCGGTGTCCACCACGACGACGTCCACGCCCGCCTTCAGCAGGAGGGGGACCCGAGCCTCGGCATCCTCCTCGACGCCCACCGCTGCCCCAACCCGGAGTCGCCCCAGGTCGTCTTTACAGGCGTTCGGGTACTTCCGGCGCTTTTCGATATCCTTGATCGTGATGAGCCCCCTCAGCCTGAACTGCTCGTCCACGACCGGGAGCTTTTCAATCCGATGCTGGTGAAGGATCTCCTTCGCCTCATCCAGAGAGGTCCCGACAGAAGCGGTGACGAGGTGATCCTTTGTCATCACCCCCGAGATGGGGAGGTCGAGCTTCGTTTCAAATCTTAGATCCCGGTTGGTCAGGATTCCGACCAGCCTGCCATTCTCATCAGTCACCGGAACGCCTGAGATGTGGTAGCGTTCCATGATCGCCAGCGCCTCGTGGATCTTCTGGGTCGGACGGACGGTGATGGGATCGACGATCATCCCGCTCTCAGACTTCTTCACCTTGTCCACCTCTGACGCCTGTCTTTCCGCCGAGAA
>JAKEGQ010000095.1 GCA_022615475.1 Candidatus Methylomirabilota bacterium
CAGGCCAGGTTGCACCGGAAGAGGGGCTCGAGCATCAGCACGAGCGGATACCGGGCATTCCCCTTGAGCTTCTGACCGAGCACATACAGGGTAACGGCGAGTGACTGCGAGAGAGGAACTGCCATGATGGGACGCCTCCTTGGGCCGCCCTATTCGAGTTGGGGGTCCCTCCACACCGGTTCCACGGGGAGCGATCCCCTGCCGTTTGCAGGCGCGTCTCGGGCGGAGACGACGACTGGCACCCGCTCGAGATGCCCCCGAGATGACCGCTGGCCTTGCCGCCACCGCGCGGTGATGGTGATCGCCAGGAAGGTGGTCAGGGGTCCGTAGATGAAGAGACCCACAAGGAGCAGGGTCTGCTCCCCGATGAACCAGGTGACGGTGAGGGCAAATGTCAGGACAATATAATACAATCCCGGCCCATACAACGGACGCAGGGGGAGCCGCGCCGCCCAGGCGGGTGCTCCGACCCTAATCGACCGCTCGAGGAGCGCAAAGAGGATCATGATCAGAGAGCCTACGACCCCCCACCCGACAAAATTAGACACCGGGACCCCAAAGTACACCCCCCCGTCGGGATAATAGAAGATCCGCCCGAGAAACCACCGATCACCCCGGACAGCAATAGGGTCGATGACGACGTCGATGAGGACAAAGAAGACCACGCTGAGCAGGAGGACGGGGACGCTGAGTCGGTCGCGGTGGGGGAGCGAGAGGGCCCAGGGCCGCTCCCCATCCCTGAGGGCTGGGAGGAGCGCGAGGGAGGCCATCGTCCAGCTCGCATATGCGAGGAAGACGAAGGAGAGGGAATCCATGAAGGGGACCCCGGCGATCCAGAGCTCCTTCCCGGCGGTCGTGGGCAGGTAATGGTACAGGCCAAAGGGCACCCCGAACCGGATCGATAGGGATTCGGCGGTGAAGGCCACGCTCCACGCCACGATCGTAAAGAGCAGCGTCCGTCGCCACCCCATATCTGCGACGGCCGCAAAGAGATAGAGGAGGAGGAAGGCGACGACGTACGGTCGCAACACGACGGTGCCAACGAGGAGCTGGACGAATGAATCCATCGCTTCCTCCCTTCCCCCGTGGGCGGATATAGTAAAGCGGTTTTAAGGAACTTGCAATGAAAAATTTGCGCGCCCTGGCCTGATCTGGTGGGCTCGAACCAGGGACCCGTATCCTCACGGCGAGAAAGGCCGGATCATCCTTGACACCTGCGGCCTGCTATCCTGTATACTATCACGCCGGGAAATCGCCCGGATGGTTGCGGGTGTGCGGGTCTTCCCGGGCGTCGAGGGGGAATCGTCCTCGCCGCCGGGGTGCCCGAGGGAGTGTCTATGCCGTTAGAGGAAAGGCGATGAGGATTCTCCGGCTCCTCGGCGAATGGGTCCTGACTTCCCTCCGCGGCGGGGGCCGGATGATGATCTTTCTCGGCACTGCCCTCTTCTGGATCTTTCTCCCCCCCCTCAAGTGGCGGCGCATGATCGCCCGAATCCACTTCATCGGGGCGAAGTCACTTGTGGTGATTCTCCTCACGGGCGCCTTCACCGGGATGGTCCTGGGGCTCCAGGTCTTCTATACCCTGACGAAATTTGGCTCGGAGGCCTTCCTCGGCCCGGCGGTGGCCTTGAGCCTGATCCGCGAGTTGGGACCGGTCCTGTGCGCCCTGATGGTCACGGGGCGCGCTGGCTCGGCCTTGACGGCCGAAATCGGGATCATGCGGATCACGGAACAGATCGACGCGCTCACCGCCATGGCGCTCAACCCCATGCGATACCTGATCGTCCCGACGATCCTGGCCGGCCTGATCGCGTTTCCCCTGCTCACCGCCATCTTCGATCTGGTCGGGATCTACGGGGGGTATCTCGTGGGGGTGAAGCTCCTGGGGATCGGGGAGGGGACCTATTTCGGGGAGATGGAGACCTACGTGGATCTCTGGGATATCACGCAGGGGATCCTCAAGTCGCTGAGCTTCGGACTATTGGTGACGTGGGTCTGCTGTTACAAGGGATTCTATGCCGGCTACGGGGCCGAGGGGGTAAGCCGGGCCACGACCGAGGCGGTGGTCCTCTCCTCGGTGTTGATCCTCGTCTGGGATTACTTTGTCGGTTCGGTGCTTCTGTAATGTCGGGGCCTATGGTCGAAATCCGCAATGTGCATAAGTCCTTCGGAGGACAGCAGGTGCTCCGGGGGGTCGATCTGCAGGTGACCCAGGGGGAGATCCTGGTCATCATCGGCCGAAGTGGCGGCGGCAAGAGTGTCCTCCTGAAACACCTAATGGGTTTGCTGAAGCCGGACCAGGGCGAAATCATGATCAGCGGCCAGGAGATCTCGCGACTCCGCGGACGGGAGCTGGACCAACTGCGGGAGCGGTTTGGGGTGGTCTTTCAGGGGGGGGCTCTTTTTGACTCCCTGACGGTCTTTGAGAACGTGGCCTTTCCGCTCCGAGAGAAGACCCGCCTTCCCGAGGAGGCCATTCGGGAGAAAGCCCTGACCCTCTTGAAACAGGTAGGTCTGGCGGACATGGGCCACAAGTATCCCGCCGAAGTGAGCGGAGGGATGAGGAAGCGCGTCGCACTGGCCCGGGCGCTCACCATGGAGCCGGAGGTGGTCCTCTTCGACGAACCGACGACCGGTCTCGATCCGATCATGGTGAATGCCATTCATCGGCTGATCCTCGACCTGCACCGGCGCGTCGGCTTTACGGCCATCCTGGTGAGCCACGAGATCCCCGAGATCTTTGGGATTGCCGACCGGGTCGCGATGCTGCATCGGGGGGCGGTGGTCGAGGCAGGGACTCCGGAGGCGATCCAGGCATCCACCAATCCCGTGGTCCGCCAGTTCATCACCGGCGATCCCGAAGGGCCGATCCAGCCCGACTGAGGGGGCGTGCATGAAACGAATGGAGCTCGAGGTGGTCGTGGGTCTCTTCCTGCTGGTGGGCATCCTCGCCCTGGCCTGGCTCTCGATCCGGCTGGGTAGGATGCAGGTGCTCGGATTGGCAGGGTACACCGTGTACGCGGACTTCCCCAGCGTGGGCGGATTGAAGCAGGGGGCCAGCGTCGAGATCGCCGGGGTGAAGATCGGTCAGGTCGAGACGATCTCGCTGGTCGAGTACCGGGCGAGGGTCACGTTGCGGATCGACGACAGCGTCAAGCTGCAGGAGGACACGATCGCCTCCATCAAGACGAAGGGACTCATCGGCGAAAAGTATATGCGTTTGAGCCCCGGGGGATCCGATGAGATCATCCCCCCAACAGGCAGGATCCGCGAGACCGAGCCGCCCATTGACATCGAGGAGCTGATTGGCAGTTTTATCTTTGGGAAGTTTTAGTGCGCGGGTAACCATCAATCCGGAGAGGAGGGGTGCGATGGCCGCATCAATTGCATCCGGGGTCTGCCTTCTGCTGATCCTGTTCGCGCCGGCTTGGGCAGCGGCGCAGGGGCAGGCGTCTGGCGAACAGAAAAGACTTGATTTCACCAAAGGGCAGGCGTCTGGCGAACAGAAAGGAGGTGTCATTACCCTGGACAGTGCCATCAAGCGGGCACTGGAGGTGGATAATCGGATCAAAGAGTCTCGGTCCGACGTGGATGCATTTCGGGCCAAGCGGACGCAGGCCGACGGGGCCCAATGGCCGCAGCTGACTGTCAACGCCTTCACGGG
>JAKEGQ010000010.1 GCA_022615475.1 Candidatus Methylomirabilota bacterium
CGAATCCAAGAAGGCAAGGCATGAATAAAGCAGTGAAGATCATTTTGGGTGCTGCCACCCTATGGCCACTTGTGCATCTGGTTCTGTTTCTTGGATTCATACTCTCTCAGTTTTTTCTCTTTTCGCACAAAGGGTCGCGGCCACCAGCCGCCATTGAGGGATGGTTTTATGTGTTATTTGCCCTTCCTCTTGTGACACTCTTGTGGATTGTTGCTTTGCTGATCATCTACATTGTCAACGTATTCAGGAACGATCGGGTCCCACAAGACAAGAGAGCCCGATGGGCAGTCACATTGTTTCTCGGGAATATGATTGCAATGCCTATTTACTGGTACCTCTATATTTGGCGTGAGCCTCAAGAAACACGCATGCAATGAGGGCTGGAGGGGGATTCAGGGTCGGGTCTGTGTCGGGGATTAATTCTTGACTCTGGGTGTGCGCTGCCATAGGGTGCTGCCGTGGCGAGGATCGCACGGGTCGTGGCCTTGGACCACTCTTGGGTCGCATGCTCCAGCGGCAGAGGCCGAGGAGGAAAGAAGAGCTGAAAGGAGACGGAACATGGCAGGAGCGTGGATCACTGAAATTCACAACTCATCGGACAAGACGTATCACATGTGGTGCACGAATCCACCCGGGCCATCGGCCCATCTCGGCGTATTCGACGGTAAGGACTACGGGAACGCGAAGGTTCCCATTCCGGCGGGCAAACGCTATCAAGGCATCGAGTGGTGCGCCATACCATGGTATGACGGAAAGCATTTCAGATACCTGAGCGGGCCGGGGGGGACCGTCAGGATGCATAGCGGTGCCGTGCGAGATGCAGACAGAGTTGTCTTCGTTGATGATGCGACGAGCAAGGAAATCGGAGATATGCCGATCGGAAGCGCGAGCAGCGGCAGTCTCGAAAGAGTCTCCCTGGCCTTGGTGATCACCAATACAGGAGTCAAGTGGGAAGTCAGAGATAGCAGTCGTGTCGCGACCGATATCTTGACCGGGCTGGCGGCTGCAGCGTTGACCCTCGCCCCGGAACTCCTGAAAGCTCTCGCCATGAAGAAGAAATAGGGCGTCAACCCGTATTGTTTGCGATCGCCCACACTTCCTCGACCGAAACGTCGTCGTGATCCGCGATGTCCTCGTCGTCGTCCTCGACATGATGCTGGTGAATCCGTCTCAGTAGCTCGTCCCGCTCTTCGTGTGTCATGATCCAGCCCCCTCCTCTGCAAAGCGTCCTCGGGCTTGAAACACGGAGGCCAGAGGGCCGCTGTCCGGATCATCTGGCCTGGTGTAAAAGGGATCATCCGCCGGGTGGGCACTCGGGGTGCGTCCGCGAATGGCCCTTTTGGCTTGACAGGGAGCGGCGCGATCGCCATAACCCTAGGATAGAAAGGGGGGCACTTCGCGCCACAAGGAGGCGTCCCCCACGCTGCTCGAGAGGGACGGACGGTTCTCGTGGGAAAGCTGCAGAAGCCACGAAAGAAGATTTGGCGAGTGCGCTTGCCCCGAGCGCCTGGAAGGCAGGTGCACCCGGACAAGACGAAGTACACCAGAAAGAAGAAGCATCACTAAGGAGAAGCTTGAGAGTCGAGAGTTGAGGGTCGAGAGGGTTGGGGGTGGCATCGCGAATTGTGACATGGCCATGGGAATGCGTCGAGCGGCAGCGAGCCTGATGCTCGGTGGGGTCGTCCTCCTGGGGCCGGGGGCGGATGCCCAGACAAGCCTGATCCCGGTCCCGCCGGGCCATGTAAAAGTGACGGTGGAATTCCGCCAGGCGGGCCAGCGCGCCCAGAGTGGGATCGCGGGTGGGACCGTCATCCAGGTCGATCCCAAGGGTGTGACCGGCTCGGCCCGCGTGCAGGCCCAGGAGTCGCAACGGACGGTCCGCCAGCATATCGAATCGTTCTTACTCGTCCAGGACGGCGGAGAGGCCCGCCTCACGGTGGTCGAACAGGTTCCGGAGATCGTTTGGTTCCAGCAGTACGCGCACCGGCACCGCTACATCACTGAGGCGGTCGTGTTCCGGCAGGTCGGGACCTTCCTGGCCGTCCGTCCTACGATCCTCCCCGATAAGCGGATCCGCGTGAAGATCACCCCCCAGATCAGCTATCGGAGCGACCAGGGTGATGGGACGATTTCGCTGGTGGAGGCCTCGACCGAGGTGGTGGTGCAACGCGGGCAGCCGATAACGATCGGCGGCACCGACGGCCGGGGTGAGGTCCTGCGCGAGTTCCTCCTCGGGTACGAGCGCGTGCATCAGGCGAACCACGTCAGCATTGTCCTGACGGCGGAGAGTCCCTGAGCGACCGCACCAGCGTTGAAAATCCGGCTGCTGAGACGTATATTTTCTATGGAGCCCCAAGAGGCTTGGCCTGGTCCCCCATCGTCGGATCTCGTGATCCGGTGGGTACCGGCGGCCCCTGTACCTCGTCCGAAGCGAGGCCCCCCTTGCGGTCCGTAAGGGGCGGAAGGGGGATGGACCCAGGGACCACCGCCCGGACGTTGTGGTCAGGTACGGGTCACTTGGGGCTCTCGCTTTATCTCGACGAGGCCCTCTCCCCTCGCCCGCCGCGCAGCACCACCCGCTGTCCCCAATGTCCATCAGCGACGGTCGTCTGCCGCTCATGTGAGAATGACGAAGCGCGGCGGATCCACGCGCTCACTCCTGCACGCCGGACACTTGGACGGCTTGGTCAGGCGCGTGCGCTCCTTGAAGACGAATGCACAGACGAGACATTGCGCCGGTTCGACACGCAAGCGCTCGCCGCTATGCTTGAGCGAGCGCGCTAAGTGCTCGAGGTGGCCAGAGACTTCTTTCTCGCTGATCCCGACACGGGCCGAGAGTTCACGAGCCGTGAGCGGGCCCTCCCGGAGTACCTGCCTCAGCGCCGACCGTACCGTTTCGTGTCGCTCGATGAGCTTGTGTGGGCGTGGCCTTTTCGCCAATGGGTGCACCTCAGACCAATGTCAAGCGCGTCCTGCCCAGACACGGCTGCCCCCTGAGAAACGGGAGGAAGCGACCGCGAGCACGTTTTCGCAATTGCGAAAGTCCGAAATCTTGGGGATCTTTTTCCTCCGTCAGGCTCTCAGCACCGGACGGGAGGGCGGTTTTCGCCCTAGCGATGGGAAGAGACCGAATGCACCACGAGGCGGTCACCGGCGGACAGCGGAGGCGGACTCGATGAAGCTGTCGAGGGCGGCCAGCAGCTTTCGGGTCTCGCGCGGGTGCTTGAGCCGGTAGCGCACCGTGCGCCCCTCGGTCTCATACCGCACGACCTCCGCCAGCCGCAATGCCGCGAGGACATTGCTCACCCGCGCGACGCTCCGGCCCACCGCTTGGGCGATCTGGCTGGGGCGTATGTCCCCGTTTTCCGCCAGGATCTGCACCACCGTGAAGGCCAGCGGATTGCCCAACACCCGGCACAGGCGCGGTACACCGTCTCGTCCACGCACCCTGCATACCACGTTTTCGGAATTGCGAAAATCCGAAAGTGTGGCGGTGGCCTGAGGATCTGACCTAGCCTGGTGTGACTCCCCTGGGTGTGGTCGGTCGGGCTGTGACCGGCCGCGGTGTATTTGGTCTGGGCGTGACCGGCCTGGGCACGTTCGGTCTGGGCGTAACCACTCTCGATGTGGTGGGTCTGGGCATCGTCGGTCTTGGCGTATTCGGCCTAGGTGTGTTCGGTCTGGAAGTGGCAGGTTTAGGTGTGACGGGTCTTGTGGTGACCGGTCTCTGCGCCAGCGCCAGCCCGGGAGCAGAGATTGAAACCAGGGCCCCAATGAGCACCAGTCCAAGGCTTGCGCGAAGCGTTCTCTTGATCTGCGTCATGGCTTGCCCCCCCTCTTGAGTCTGTTATTGTTTGCTGTCCTCTCCTCTCACCACAGTCCTTCCATCTCTTTCTACGACCGACCCCGCCGCTTAGGATTGCCCTCCGCATGGCGCCTCACCCCTCACTTCTCATTCCCACACCCCTAGGTTCCCATTGGAAAAAATCTTGACATACGACATGGAGGATATTACAAATATGGTATGTGGGAGGTCTACGAGCACCGGCGGGTGGTCGGACGCCTC
>JAKEGQ010000096.1 GCA_022615475.1 Candidatus Methylomirabilota bacterium
CAGCGGACCATGTTTGGGATCGTGACCCACCGGGAAAACTCGGACCTCTTGGATCTCAACTTCCGGGAAGCTATGACCCTGATCCCCATCGTCATCTTATGTTTCTGGATTGGGCTATATCCTGCCCCCTTTCTCAGGGCGATGGAGCCTTCGGTGAAGAAGGTGGTCACACACCTGGATAAAGCTCGCAAGGTGGTCGAGGGAGGACCTTCCCCTACCCTCTCGGCCGTACAGAAGAGGTGAACCGATGACGGCGCCTTTCAATCCGGGGGCTGATACTCTCCAAGCCTTGCCCGAGGTGTTCCTGTGCACCATGGCGATCGTCGTCCTGATTCTCTCCTTTGTGGTCCCGGATCGCCGTGGGTGGATGGAGGGTTTGAGCGTGGCTGCCGTCGTGGGGACCGGCGCGCTTCTGCTCCGGCAGCTCGGGGAGCCGGCCTCTGCCTTCAGCGGGATGTACCTGGTGGACAACTTCGCCCTTTTTTTCAAGGCGGTCTTCCTGATTTCCACCCTCTTTGTGATCCTCATGTCGATCAATTACCTCCACCTGGAGCGCGTTCCCGTGGGAGAGTTTTACGCTGTCCTCCTCTTTTCCACGTTGGGGATGATGTTCATTGCCTCAGGGGGCAATCTCCTCTCCCTGTACGTCGGCCTGGAAACCATGTCGATCTCTATCTATGTCCTTGCGGGCTTCCTCAAGCGTGATCGAAAGTCCAACGAGGCCGCCCTGAAGTACCTCCTGATGGGAGCCTTCACCTCTGGGGTAATCCTCTACGGGATCGCCCTCCTGTATGGATTGACCGGGACGCTGGATATCAAGCAGACGGCGGCCACCCTTGTCCAGATGGAGCTGACCAATCCCGCCCTCCTGCTCGCCATGGTGATGCTGACCGCGGGCCTTGGGTTCAAGATCGCAGCGGTGCCCTTCCATATGTACGTTCCGGATGTGTATGAAGGGGCTATGACCACGGTAACCGCCTTTTTGGCGGTGGGCTCGGAGGCAGCCGGGGTGGCAGCGCTGCTTCGGGTCTTCCTGGGGGCTATTCCCCAGATCCAGGACGATTGGGCAATCCTTTTTTGGATCCTCTCGGTCCTGACCATGACGGTCGGGAACGTATTGGCCATGGCCCAAAGGAACATGAAGCGGATGCTGGCCTACAGCAGTATTGCTCACATCGGCTATGTCTTGATCGGCTTCGTGGTCGGAACCGAGCAGGGAATCTCCGCCATGCTCCTCTACGTTCTCATCTACGAATTTATGACCGCTGGCGCCTTTGCCATGGTCATCTATCTCCGGACCGAGACGGTAAAAGGGGACCTCATCGAGGATTTTGCAGGTCTTGCGCGGGTTAGGCCCGTGGCAGCTGCGGCCATGGTGATCTTTCTGATGTCACTCACCGGGATCCCGCCCACGGCGGGCTTCGTAGGGAAGTTATACCTCTTCGGGGCCGCCATCAACAGCGGGTATATCTGGTTGGCCGTGGTCGCGGCCGTCAATACCGCCATCTCTCTCTTTTACTATATGCGCGTGGCCATGGTGATGTACATGTTAGAATCTCCGGGACCCGTCTCCGTGAGCTCGTCGAGATCCCTCTACGCGGCGGTGATCTTCGCGGTGTTGGGAACGCTGGTCATTGGAATCTATCCCGGACCCTTTTTGGAGTTGGCCCAGGGCTCGCTCAGCGGCCTAATGAAGTAGGACGGAGGTCCTGGTGACACCTGAGATCACCATTGGAGGTCGCGATCGTGGAGGTCATTGAGCATCCCGCGCTCTTCATGATTCCGAACTTCATCCCCGGACTGCCAGGCCGTTTTGTGCCCGACCATGTGACGATGGCCTGGCTGGTCGTCTTGATCCTGGGGGCCTTGGCATACCTGACTTCTCGCCGTATCGGTGAGGTTCCCAGGCCTCTGCAGAATGTTATGGAGACGGCGATTGAGATTTTCCAGGGATTGCTCGAGAGCGTTATCGGACATCATGGCCGCCGATACCTCCCATTGGTTGGGGCACTGGGGTTCTTCATCCTCTTTTCCAACCTGCTCGGATTGATCCCGGGCCTGAAGTCGCCGACGGCCAATATCAACACGACGGCAGGCCTCGCCGTGGTAACCTTTCTTGCGTACCACTACATCGGCGTTCGTGAGGTCGGGGCCCTCACTCACCTCAAGCATTTCTTTGGACCGGTCGGGGAACTGCCAAAGCCGCTTCTCATCATCATGGGTCCGATCATGATCCCGGTCTTCTTCCTCGTGGAGGTCATCGGGCACCTCTCCAGGCCGGTCTCCCTCACCATTCGTCTCTTCGGGAACATCTTTGGGGAAGAGGCGGTGATTCTCTTTCTGTTTTTCCTGTTCCCCTTGGTCGCGCCGCTCCCGATGATGGGAATGGCGATTTTTACCAGCGTGGTCCAGACTCTGGTCTGGGTGATGCTTACGACGATCTATATTGCAGGAGCGGTAGAAGCAGCCCACCACGAAGGGCATTGATAGAGGACCATTATCCCGGGATTGGGTGCGCGGGTGGCTTGTTCAGGTCGATCAACCGGAGGTCTCAAAAAGGAGGGACGTGCATGCGACCCAAGTTGACGGGCATCGTGACAGCGCTCTTGGCGGTCGTCGGCTCGACGAGCGTGGCGTGGGCGGCGGAGAAAGCCGGAACAGGAAGCGAGCAAACGTTCTTCTGGGTGACGGTCTTGACCGGGGGGTTCGCGATGGCCCTTGCATCGGCCATGGCTGCCTTGGCTCAAGCGCGGGCGATTTCTGCTGCCCTGGATGGGATGGCCCGGCAACCAAATGCCGCGGGAAGAATCCAGACCGCCTTGATCATCGGTTTAGCCTTCATCGAATCCCTGGCCATCTACGTCCTGCTGATTGCGCTGATCGTCCTCTTTGCGAATCCGTTCACCGCTATCGTCGTGAAGGGGGGATAAACCGGCGAGCAGGATCCGGGGCTTGTTGTTGTGGCGAAGTTAGTGCATAAATTCACATGCTGACCGAGTATTTTCCCATACTGGTGTTCATCGTCGCCGCCCTGGTCTTCGCGGGAGGCTCGGTCCTCCTCTCGTCGCTGATGGGGCCAAGGCGACCCGGTCGGGTGAAGCTGGAGCCGTACGAATGCGGCATCGCCCCGGTGGGACTCGCCCGGGAACGGTTCTCCATCAAGTTCTATCTGGTGGCGATGCTCTTTATCATCTTCGATATCGAGATTATCTTTCTCGTCCCCTGGGCGGTGATCTACCGGGACTTCGGATGGTTTGCCTTCTTTGAGATGGGGGCCTTCCTGCTGGTGCTGATCCTGGGGCTCATCTATGTCTGGCGCAAGGGGGGACTCGAGTGGGACGAGCCAGAACATCGTGCGGCCGGGCGCGACCGCGGCGTCTTCGGGGCGGCGCGGGATCTCGAAGGGGGATGAGGGGATGCCGTCGGCAAAGCTCCACCAGGCCTGCGCTCAGATCCTCGCGCGATACCCGCAAAAGCGGTCGGCCCTCCTCCCACTCCTGCACCTGGTCCAGGAGGAGCTCGGGTATCTCACCCCGGAGTCTATGGAGGATGTGGCGAGACTTCTCGAGATGCGCCCCACCGATGTCTGGGAGACGGCCAGCTTCTATACGATGTATCATTTTCGACCTATCGGCCGATGTC
This sequence comes from Candidatus Methylomirabilota bacterium, assembly GCA_022615475.1. Classification (GTDB taxonomy): domain Bacteria; phylum Methylomirabilota; class Methylomirabilia; order Methylomirabilales; family CSP1-5; genus CSP1-5. The sequence goes on from JAKEGQ010000096.1 coordinate 3,643, forward strand.
ACATCGAGGTCTGCCACAATCTCTCGTGCACCCTGTTTGGGGCAGAATCGCTTCTCGATCATCTGAAGGGCCAGTTGCAGATCAGGGAAGGCGAGACCACACCCGACGGCCGCTTCACCTTGGGGAGGACCGAGTGCCTCGCCGCCTGCGATGGCGCGCCCGTGATCCAGGTCAACGGACGGCACTACGGGCCGCTCGACCGGATCCGGCTGGAAGAGCTCCTGGCATCATTCGCCCGCGGGGAACTTCCAGAGACCTACCGGTACCCTTCTTCGGCGGGTGTGGCCTCGCCCGGACGTGGTCCAGCCGGCACCTACGAGAGGATCCTGCACCGCAATCTCCTCGATCCGGGCTACGACGGCAGCATCGAGGCTTATCTCGACCGGGGTGGCTACCAGGCCCTGGCCAAGGCCCTAGGCGATCATCAGCCGTCCGAGATCATCGACATGGTCAAGCGGTCCGGTCTTCGCGGTCGGGGGGGTGCCGGCTTTCCTACCGGTGTCAAGTGGGGTTTCATCCCCAAGGACCCTGGTGTACCGAAGTACCTCCTCTGTAACGCCGACGAAGGGGAGCCCGGGACGTTCAAGGATCGCCAGCTGCTGGAGCGGGATCCGCACCTGCTCCTGGAGGGAATCATCATTGCCAGTTACGCCATCGGGGCCGAGGTCTCGTACATCTATCTTCGGGGTGAATTCCTGGATGGTCTGACAGTCCTGGAACGGGCTCTCGCGAAGGCCTATGCCCGGGGCTATCTGGGAAAGAACATCCTGGGCAGCCGCCTGAATCTGGATGTCTACGTGCATCGGGGGGCCGGGGCCTATATCTGTGGGGAG
>JAKEGQ010000097.1 GCA_022615475.1 Candidatus Methylomirabilota bacterium
CCCGGGACGCGGTCGCGTGACCGGCGGTCGGGTGTCCCGGGCCCTGGCTTCGGCCTCGGGCGCCATCGTCTCCTGCCAATTCGCAAAATCCCGATTGGTGATGGCCAGGGAAATAGGGCCGCCCAGGGTGAGGCCATGCCGGACTCCTGCGGTGATGACCACCCGATCCTGTTCGATCTTCATCCGCCCCCCCCGCCCGTACCCCATCTGCCGCCGGCTGAGCTCCGTGTCGATATCCTTGGTGCTCAGCGGCAAGCGGGCGGGGATTCCCTCCAGGATCGCCGTCAGGGACGGGCCGTGGGATTCACCTGCCGTGAGATACCGCAACATGTTGTCTATCTTCCCCTCTCCCCCCCACCCCTCTCTTTCTCTCTCGGCTTGGGTTCCAGGGGGGAAAGCGCCGCCAGGTAGTTGAGGAGGTTTCGGACGAAGCGGGTGCCATCGGGCCAGCCACTCCTGACCTCTTGCCCAAGATCGAAGGCGACCCCCAGCACCGTCCCCTGCCCTACTCGTTGCTCAGCGATCATGGGGGACTGGAACGTGCCTCCAATTAGGCCACCTGGCCCACCTCCAACTCCTCGACCAAGCCCTCCGCCAGCGTATTGGGCAATCTCCACCGCGCCAGGCTTGGGATTGAGATCATTGAAGTTCCCCACGGTCCGGAACGTCACCCCCTCGAGGATCGGATGTCCGGGCTGGAGGGGAATCACCGGCTTGAAAGGGCGGGCTGTCCAATCTTGCTCGGCCCGAACCTCGAAGGGCAGAACGTCCGCTATCGCCTGGTATCCACCGCTGCCGTAGGCATTCGGTCCCCCGGTGATCAAGAGGGAACCGCCCCGGCCGAGGTACTCGGAGAGGCCTCGCTGGACGGCGGACGGCAGCCCACCGTACGACACGTTCGAGAGGATCACGACCGCGAACTCTACCAACTCATACTCCCCGAGCTCTTTCTTGACCTCGGCCCCCTGGACTACGTCGCTCGGGATGTAGGAATCATCACCCAGGGCCAGGATGAGCTTGGCGGCCTCTGCTGCCGCCGGGTGGAGCGACAGGGTGAGACCCACGAGCATGACCACCAGCGTTCGGATGGGATGGACGCGCGACATTGGCCATACCTCCTTGAGGATATGGTAACGGAAAACCCGCAGCCAGAAAAGCAGAAACGCACCCCGAAAGGGTGCGTTTCGTAATTCGGGGAACGGGCTGCCTAGTAGCCCCGGGCCTGGCGCGGCTCATCGAGGATTCGCGGGGTGATAAAGATCAGCAGCTCCAGGTTCTCGGGCTCGACATTCTCGGTCCGCCTCTTGAAGAGCCATCCCAGGACCGGGACCTCACCCAGGAAGGGAACCCGATCTTCGGAGGCGAACTCCCTTCGCTTCCTGACCCCACCGATGACCACGGTCGCTCCGTTGTCAACCAGGATACTACTCGTGGCTTCATTCTTGTTAAAGGGGAACGCGAAGCCTCCTGCGAAGTCGATCCGCTCTCCCTTGCTATCGTCGGTCGCCCTCACCTTCAACAAGACTCGCTGGTCGGCGGTGACGTGCGGCGTCACCTTGAGGCTCAGGACCGCCTCTTTGAACGTAATGGTCGTCCGGCCTGAAGAATCGACGGTGGTAAAGGGGACCTCCTCACCCTGCTTGACCTCCGCCTCTTGATTGTCGAGCGCCACGATACGCGGGGTGGAGAGGGTGCGGGCCAGCGACTGCTGCTCCAGGGCGCTGAGCTGCATATTCAATCGTAACTGGTCTTTCACGGCCCCAAAGATGAGGCCGATGGCACCCGCGGGCCCTGCGACGGGCAGGTTGACCGCCGCCGGGATAGAAGTAGGGAAGGCGGTGGGGATCGGCCCCGTCGGAGCGGGGGGATTAGCGAGGGTGGGCCCGGTCGCGCCGAAGATATCCGAGAGTTTGAACGCCGAGCTTCCCGTCGGATTCCCGTACTGGAAACCCCACGTAATTCCGAGCGCACGGCTGTGCCGTGCGACCACGGTCACGATCCGGCCCTCGATCATCACCTGCGGGGTCGCCTGATCCAGCTCCCTGAGAATCGTCCGCATCTTCACAATATTGTTCTCGGTATCCTCGATGAGGAGCGACGCGGTCCTGTCGTCCACCGAAATGGTTCCGCGCTTACTCTTGACCTTGTTCAGGCTCTCCACGACCTTCTTGGGATCGGCGTAGCTGACCCTCACGATCTCGGTGGTCAGCGGCTCCACCACCGCCTCCTCCTGGGCCCTGATACGATCCGATATGTCCTTGCGACGCTGTTCCTCGTCCCGGCGAATGGTGTCCGCCTTGGCGACCCGGATGATATTTTCCTCCTGGACGTAGCCAAACCCGTTGATGCGGAGGATATTATCGAGGGCCACGTCCCAGGGGACATCCACGAGCCGGACTGTGACCTTTCCCTTCACATCCTCGCCGGCTACAATGTTCTTCCCGCTCACCTCGGCGATGATCCGCAAGAGGTTATTGATGTCGACATCCTTGAAGTCCATGGAGAGGCGGGCGGGTGCCTCAGCAGCGGGGGCCGCCGGACTCAGGGTCAGTCTCCTTTCGGGCTTGGGCTCCTCCCGAGGAGCGGCGGGGGCGGGGGAAAGCGCGGGAGCGGCAGGAGCTGGCGGAGCCGCAGCAACGGTAGACACGCCCTCTAGCGCGAGTCGAATGCCCTCCGGAGTCTGGACCACATCGTGACGGACCTGCCCTTTCAAATCGGCCACAATCCGGACCGCTTTGTCCGGCTCCAGGCGATACTGGGCCGCCCGAATCCGCAGGACCGGGCCTGCCAACTGCCTCACATCGAGCACCTTCGCCGCCTGCGGATCGATCACCGCCCCAGACACCTCCAAGATCAGGCTGGTGCCCACCTCCGACACGTTAAAGGTGACCGGTCCGGTCGTCCGGACGAGGATCTCGGCCTTGCCATCCTGGGGTCGGTAATCGACGCTTTGCACACGCCCCTCCGCAGCCGATACCGGCACGGTAGCCTCCGGAGAGGCGGGTGGGGCCTGGGCCACGGTCTCTGGTGTAGCCTCCTGGGGCGGCGCTGATTTCGGCGCCTCGGCCACGACCGGTGTCGGCGCCGCCTCGCCGATCACAACCCGGAGGGGAACGGCAGTGGCCTGAACCTGATATGGGAGTGCGGAGGCCAGATCGAAGACAACCCGAACCACCTTGACCGGTTGGCTCTTATACTGCGAGCTCCGGATCTCTTTGATCGGCCCGCGGGCTGAGACGGTCTTCGGGCCCGCATGAACCGCGTTGGGAATATCGACCACCAAGCGCGGCGGATCCTTCAGGGCAAAGGATTCGTAGCTTTCCACGGCGCGGTCGGTTTTGATCACAATGGTGGCGGATTTCGGGCCAGCCTCTGCCACCTCCACCCCCGTGACCTGAATGGGGCTGGCCGTTGGCTGCCCACCCGGGCCCCCTACCTGCGCGGACGGCCCTGGGAGGCCGGCCGGGATACCATTGGAGGGAGCGGGCGCGACCGCAGCCGCGCTCGACCCCGGGACGGATTCATGCTCTCCCGCTCTCGCGGCCGGAACCGATACGGTCCGCATCACAACCCATGAAACGGTGAGCACCCCCACTACAAACCCGACCGCCCACCGCGGGGGCTGGGAGGCTGTTACCCGCACCATCATTGTCCCTCCTTCTTTTGCTGCTGCTGCAGCTCTAGTCGAATCGTCCGGACCTGTCCCTTCCTGGCGACATCTTCTTCCTTCATCTCGATGAGGACAGCGTCCTTGGTGATCTCTTTTACTCGGGCGTTAGGGCCGAGACGGTCGTTCACCTTCAGGATGTGTCCGAGTCCGTCGGGTGTCTCCAGCAGGGCAAAGTACTGTTGCCGTTGCCAGACGATCCCCGACAGCTTATAGCCTCCGACGTCCAGGGCCTTCTCCTCCCGGGGAGGATCCACGAGGGGGTGGAAGGGGTCTCGTCGGTCTTTGGGAGCATAAGTCGCCGGGCCCAGATTCACCGGGGGCGCTCCCGGAGCGGCAGCCGGCTGCGCTGGGACCGTAGCCACCTTCTGTTGGGGAGGCCGGGGAGGGTTCGGTGACGCCGCAGGGGGAGACTCCGACGAGCAGCTTCCCAACGCCAGACTGAGGAGCAGGAGACCGAATCCGACGCGCCTCATCCCTTCGCCCCTCCCTTCGCCCCTGCCTCCGATTCACCCTCCGACCCTCCAAAGGTAAAGGTCGTGGCCGTAAATTCCCCGGTAATCGTCGGCCTTTCTGTCGTCACTCCTGTCGCGCTCGGACGCCGTCCGTCCGTCTGGTCGAGCTTGAGGTCGGTGATATTGACGATACGCTCCATGTGGCTGAGCGCCTCAAAAAAACGCCCGAGGGAATGGTACGTCCCGTCGGCCTTGATCCGAATGGGAATCCGGCTATAGAATTCGTCTTTGATCGGCTTCCCCGGCCTGAAGAGAGTAAACGTCAGACCCGCCTCCTGCCCGAGCCGGTTAATCTGCGTCAGCAGGTTGGGGATCTCCTTCTCTTCTGGGAGGCGACGCAGCGCCTTATCGAGTTCCTCCTGGAGCACCTTCCGGGCTGCCTCAAGCTTGGGAAGCTCCTCGGCAATCCGCTGCTTCTGAAACAGGTCCTGCTGCAGCCGAGCCACCTGCCCGCGCAGCTGGTCCCGGTGCTCGCGCGCCGGCTGAAAGAGGTAGAACCACCAACCGG
>JAKEGQ010000098.1 GCA_022615475.1 Candidatus Methylomirabilota bacterium
GCCTCCTGAAAGAGATCGAGGGTTCCCTTGGCCCGCTCGAGATCACGCTGGGCCTGGATCTGGGCCAGCCGGACCTTCCACGGACCGAGATCAAAATCGTGAGGATCGGCCGAGTACGCGTCGATCAGGTCCCGGTAGAATTTGACCATCCGGCCAATGAGATCCACAGCGTACTCCCGCCCCTGGATCTTGAGGGTGTGAACCCCCATGTCGATGAGGTGGGGAACGTCCTCGAGGAGAAAGAAGGCATCATTCTTGAGGGCGACCCGGTCCGCCCAGGGGTCGTGATTACCCCGCAACAGGCTCCACGCCTCAAGGCAAACCCGGTAGTCCAGGCCGCCACGGTTGGGGCTTCCCTTGAACAGATCCTTGCCGCTCTCATCCTGACCCCGTTCAAGGCGGTGGTACGGGGACATCCAGCACTTGCCCAGATATGTGTAGCACTTGTTGGCGTGGATCAGGACCTCGACCCCGACCTCGATCTCCCGACGCGAGCGGAGCTCCTTCAGCGAGAGCTTGGTGTCGGCCACCACCTGGCGGACCCCGATCTCGCGGTAGAAACAGATGTCTTCGTCATTCAAGATGTTGGCCCCGATACTGGCGTGAATGGTCAGGTCGGGAAATGTCCGGTGCACCGCCGCCATGACCCCCACGTCGCTCAGGATGACCCCGTCGATCCCGTCGCGCACCCATACCTCCATTCGCCTGAGCAGACGTGGAAGCTCCTGGGACGTGGGATGGGTATTGACCGCCGCGCGGACCTTGACGCCCCACGCGTGAGCGACCCGGACTGCCTGCCGCAACGTTTCGTCGCTCAGTTCGTAGGCATCCCGCCTCCGACTCCAACCCTTGGGCCCGACGTAGAGGGCATTCGCGCCGTTTGCCACGGTCGCCTCGACCATCTCAATGCTGCCCGCTGGCGCAAGTAGCTCGACCATGATCTCCTCCCACTTATGAAGCTGTCAGCTATCAGCAATCGGCTGTCAGCAATTAGAATTAGGAGATGACCCTCAGCTGACTGCTGACGGCTCGACTGAGCGGTTCGACTGAGCCTTTCGGCCCGAGCTCAGGCCGAGGGCTCGCCGAAGTCTCGCCGGAGCCTGCCGACGGCTGACTGCCGACGTACAGTTGTCCCGATTGACCGAAGTAGAAGCCGTTACAGAGTCCGACCTTCGCGTGGCCCTGTATCCTCTTCCACCAATCCCCCCGAATCTGATACGCGTCTCCCAGAGCCTGCTCCAGGGCCTCTCGGTAGACCTGTCCGATGTCACGACGGTATCCGGGATCTTCCGAGATCGCCTCCACCCTAAAGGAGTGAAGCCCGGCCGCGACCAGACGCGGGAGGTGTTCCAGCATGCAGATATCCCGTCCGCTCAGGACCCCCTTCCCCACCGACTTCATCGCCCACTCCCCTTGACGGAGGTACAGATCCTGCTGGCAGAGATCCGGACACTTCATTCCCCACTCCTTTTCATACTCCAGGAGAAAGCAGTAGTCGGAGATACCGAGGGGCATCTTGCCGTGCAAGAGGATCTCCAGCTCCAGCCCGGTGTTCTCCGCCATCCCCTCGATCTCCTCCAGCGAGAGTTCGTAGTTGGGGGTCACGCGCGCCGCCCCGTAGTCGCGGAGGACCGCGGCCCCCGTGTCGGTGTACACATTCGCAAAGCCGCCGATGTGGATCGGAAGGCCTGGAAACTCCGCGTGGAGGATCCGGACGACTCCCAGGTTGTGCGCCTCAACGGCAGCTACCCCCTCCTCGGCGGCCACCGCGATCGCCCTCCGGATTTGAGGGAGGAAGTAGTTCCGGGGGGCCGCATAGGTAGTGAGATAGGCCTTGCACCCTACCCCCTGGCAGTGGCGAATCCCGGCCCGAAGATCCTCCAGCTCCTCCAAGAAATTGGCCTCGTAGTCCCGGCAAAACGGATTTCCCAGATAGATGGCATGGTACGGACTGAGATCCGACGCCATCAGATCTTTCATATTGGAGATACCGGTGTTCAGCTCAAATGGTTCACGGTTCATGGTTCACCGTTCATAGTTGAGGGTGGATGGTCCGAAGTCCGATGTCCGATGTCGCCAAGGCCTCCAAAATTCGAAATTCGAATTTCGAAATTCGAAATTGGCCAGCAGGGTCGGCGCGGGAGGCCCGGAGGGAGGGGTCGAAGGTGCTGCATAGCTCATCGTCCGAGCACCACCCACTGCCGCGGCAGCTCGTAGGGTGGCAGCTCCACGACCTGGTGTCCGTTTCGGGCGTGATCGATGGCACGTCGGAAGCGCCGGACCAAGCCGAACAGCATCTCTACCGGGAGGCTTCTCCCCTGCAGCTTGATCACATCCGCCCCCGCGTGCAGGTAGGCCCCGACCTCGAATGCCCGGCTCACCTGCCGGGCGGGCAGCATGCGCTCATCTCTCTTCTCTCCGTCGAGATACACATCCCAGGGATGCTGGCATACCCTAAAACAGACCCCGGCCCCTCCCCGCTTGATCGATCCGGTGAGCCGCTCACCGTCGGCCGGCATCTCGGGCATCGGCGCAGGGTTCGTCCGATAGTAGCTCGGCATCCAGCACTTCCCAAGCTGGTGAAATTCATCCACCATATGGATCATGACCTCGATCCGGGCCTTGGCATGCGGCCGGATCTCGGCGATCTCTGCAGGGTGGAGTGTCCCTGGAAGGACGATGCAGCTCGCCCCGATCTCCTCGAGCAGCGCCACGTCGTCCACATTGATGGCACCGCACCCGATACTGGCGGTCAGCGGCAGGTCGGGATAGCACCGGTGAATGCGCGCAATGATGCCTGGGTCATTGAGGATGACGCCCGCGATCCCCCATTCCCTGAGTTCCTTAAGGCGCTTCAGGAGAAAGTCGACTTCAGGGCCCCGCGGGATCGTGTTGAGCGCGAGCTCGACCGTCGCCCCTCGCTCGCGGGCAAGGAGCAAGACCTCTTGCAGTTCCGCCGGAGTGAGCTCACCGCGCGCCCCCCCTCGACTCCACCCTTTCAGCCCCACATAGACGGCATCCGCCCCAGCCTGGAGGCCAGCCTTTGCCGCCTCCACGCTCCCTGCTGGCGCCAGAAGCGTCCCTTGGACTTTGAGCACCGGTGTAGCCTCGTGCGTTCGACCAAGCGAACGGAACGGCGGCAGAATACCATCCGCCCCTGAGGCCCGTCAAGGGGAAAATCACGGTCGGGCCTGACCGCCCATGACCCGAGTGATCAGGCCCGAGATCTCGCGCAGTTTCCTCCCGCAGCGGGCCAATTTCCGGGGGGGGAGGAAGGAAGAAAAGCCAATGACGCCCACGGCCAGGATCACCTGGCCCCGGTGGCCGAAGATGGGGGCCGCCACGGCGTTGACCCCCTTGGCGACCTCCCCGAAGCTTTCGGCAAACCCACGGCGGCGGACCTCCTCGAGGGCCTTCTTGACCTGGGGATACCGCGGCCCCCGGCGCCGCTCAGCCTTGGCGAGAACCCCGCGCGCCCAGAGGCGATCAAGCTCGGTCTCTGGCAGGTGGGCGAGGAAGCATCGGCCGAGGGCCCCCTGTCCCAGGGGGAGGGCCTGGCCGATGGGAATCGTGATACGGAAGGCATCCTGGGCCTCGACCCGATCCACGATAATGACCTGCTCCTGAAATCGTTGGCCCAGTAGGCAGGTCAACCCCAGCTCTACGAACAAGTCCTGGAGGAACGGCTTGGCGACATCCGCGCGGCTGGCCGCCACCGAGGCGGCACCGCCGAGCGCGATGAGCGCGGAGCCGAGCGCGTACTTCTTCGTGCCCCCGTCGTACGTGAGCAGCCCATGCCGGGCCAAGGCTCTGAGGATATTAAAGCAGGTGCTCTTGTTGAGTTGAAGGGAACGGCTCAGCTCGGAAACACCCCAGGGCCGGTGATTCCGGTCCTTCAAGAAGGTGAGGATCCGGACCGCGCCTTCGACTGCGGGAACCTGACTTTGTACCATAATGAAGGCCCCCGGTGTTCTATGGACAGAACACAGTTCTGGTCATTAAACGATGTCTCACCAAAGCTGTCAAGAGAAAAAGCGGCGGGGCGAACAAAAGGGGATCCCGACATCGTCGGGACCCCCTCGCTCTTCTTTTCCTGTCGTGGTGAGACTACCCCTTTGTCTTTGCTGCCTCCTGTTGCCGCAGGAGCCGCCGCAGGAGTTTCCCGGTCCCCGGACCACCGGGCCCGGGGGCGCGGGGCATCTTGTCGATGAACTCGACCTCACGTGGCAGCTTGTAGACCGCGACCTTGCCCTTGCAGAA
>JAKEGQ010000099.1 GCA_022615475.1 Candidatus Methylomirabilota bacterium
CGCGCCACCTTCCGGGCCCGTTCCGTCCCTGCGGCGAGAATGTCCTCTGTCTGCCCGGCCCGCTCGGCGAGCGCCACCCGCCGCTCATAGATGGGGGTGAGGACCGGAAGCATATGCGAGAGCAGGACCCCCTTGCAGTCGAGACAGCCAATGGCCGCCGTCCTGCACCCTGGAACCACATAGCTCTCGCGCTCCGCCTTCGGGGTAAAGATCTTGTGCAAGTCGTAGACCGGGCAGACGTCAGGGTTGCCTGGATCGGTCCGACGGATGCGGGCCGGGTCGGTGACCATCGGCTTGATCTTCTTCTCAACCGTCTCGGGGGGATCCGACAGGTAGATGCAATTGTCGTAGCTCTTGGACATCTTTCGACCGTCGGTTCCTGGAATCTTGGGAAACTCGGTCAGCATCGCCTCCGGAATGGTGAAGACCGGCTTATAGAGGTGATTGAACCGGCGGGCGATCTCGCGGGCCAGTTCGATGTGAGGCAGCTGATCCACCCCCACCGGGACGAAGTTGGCCTGATAGATCAGGATGTCTGCCGCCTGCAGGACGGGGTAGCCGAGGAACCCGAAGGTGCTGAGATCCCTGTTGGTCACCTCTTGCAGCTGCTCTTTGTATGTGGGATTCCGCTCGAGCCACGGGAGGGGGGTGATCATGGAGAGAAGAACGTGGAGCTCCGCATGTTCCGGGAGGCGCGATTGCACAAAGAGAACCGCCTTCTCGGGGTCGATGCCTCCACTCAACCAGTCGAGGACGATCTCGCGGATGTACTCTTTGAGGTGGCTGGTATCGGCATAGTCAGACGTCAGGGCGTGCCAGTCCGCCACAAAGAAGTAGCACTCGTACTCGTCCTGCAGCCGCCTCCAGTTCTCCAGGGCCCCCAAGAGATGGCCGAGATGAAGCCGCCCTGTGGGCCGCATCCCGCTCAGGACCCGTCCCTTGCGTCTCCGATTCGTCAGCACACCCTCCGTGACGGCGGCGCTGTCCCAACCAGCCAGATCACTGGCGAGATCGGGGCCTCCCACCGCCCCGAAAAGATGAGGCCGAGAAGCACGCTTGCCCCGTACCGTTCCATGTTCGATGCCTCAGCGTCGGTGTGGGCCTCAAGAGACCGGACAGAACCTGACTCCCGTCGAGGGGAAATGGGACTGATGGCGGATTGGAAAGACGCTATCAAACGGGGCGCCCTTTGTCAATCGGCGCGAACTCAATGGGGCCGGCCGAAGCGCCGCCGGAGGAGCGCGATCTCGTCTTCGCGGCTCTTCAGGCGTCCATCCAACCGCCCTCTGAGCAACATGTCCATGATCCGGCGGTAGGTGGGTCCCGGGATGAAGCCGAACTCTTTGAGGTCCAGGCCGGTGAGCGCGGGCTTCACAAAGGCCAGACGGGTGAGGTAGCGCTCGACCCTGCGCCTGACCCTTCCCGCTCGAGCCCACAGCAGGAGGCGCGACTCGGGCGAGGCGCGATCGAGCAGATATCGAAGCCGGCTCGCCACAAGCCACTTCTGTTCCAGACGTCTCGCAAGACGCGGAAGATCCCCGAGGTCTCTCAGCAATGCCTCGAGGGGTGGCCCCTTGAGCCCGAGACGTCCTCCGACCCGACGGCGAAGCCTGGTCGGGACCGAGCGAAGAAGGATCAGCAGATAGGCCCGCCACAGGAGCGGCCCCGTAGAGGTCTCACGGGGGTGATATCGCAGGAAGGCACGGCGAGCGTCCTTCATCTGGGTGACCGCGCCCCCACCAAGGGCCAGGGCGGGATCGAGGGCCCTGAGGACTCCCAGCCCCTCAAGGATCTTTAAGGCCGCCTCGGGCACCGCCTCACTGAGGAGCGATTTCAGCTCGCGAAAGAGCCGATCCCCGGAGAGCCGATGGAGCACCTTCTCTCTCACGGCGTTTTCGATTAGGCGCCGGTCCCGAGGGCTGAAGCGGAGGTGATATCGGGCGGCGTACCGGGCTCCCCGCAGGATCCGGGTGGGATCATCCCGGTAGCTCTCGTCATGGAGGGCTCGCAGGCGCCCTTCCTTGAGGTCCGTGAGCCCGCCGAAGGGATCGAGCAGTTGTCCGCCCCCAGGGACGAGTCGGACCGCCATCGCATTGATGGTGAAATCCCGGCGAAAGAGGTCCTCTTCGATCGTCCCCGGGAACACATGCGGAAGCGCGGCGGAACGCGCGTACAGTTCGCGACGGGCGGTGGCAATATCAAGGCGCACACCGTCTTGCAGGATGAGGGTGGCAGTCCCAAACCGAGGATGGGTCGTGACCCGTGCTCCCAGCGAGGCAGCCAGCGCCTCCGCATACGGAACGGCGTCCCCCGCCACGGTAAAGTCCAGATCAGCGCCGGCGGACCCCAGGATGAGATCCCGCACCGGCCCTCCAACGAGGTACACCGAGAGCCCCCGGCGCTCTCCGAGCACTGCGGCGGTCTGGATCAGGTCCTGCTCCCTGCGCCCCAGTCGCCTGAGAAGCTCTGGCGCCGTAGGTCTCTGCTGCTGAGGCCGGCTCACTTGAGAAAAGCGAGAGGGTCTTTGGCCTTCGCCTCGTGCCGGATCTCGAAGTGCACGTAAGGCGTCTCGGCAATCCCCGTCATTCCTACCTTGGCGATGACTTGCCCCTTGCTCACCCTCCCCCCCCTTTTCACCAGATTCACCTGGTTGTGGGCATAGACCGTGGCAAATCCACCCTCATGGTCGATGACGATCAGGTTCCCATAGTCTCGTAGCTCGGCCCCGCTATAGATCACCTTCCCCTGCTCTGCCGCCCGAATCGGGGTCCCCTGTGGCGCCGCGATGGCAATCCCGTTATTCTTATCCTCATTCTTGCCTCCGAAGCGGGAAATGATCTTCCCTTTCACCGGCCACATGAACTGCAGCCGGGCAGCCACCATACCGTGCGCCGGAAGCTGCCGCTCGATCATCGCCGTTTCTTCCGGCCGATAGCTGGGAACCTCCAGCACCCGCCGCGCCCCAGGAATGAAGAGGCGATCCCCCACCTCGATGTCAGCCGGATCGCTGATCCGGTTGACCCGGCTCAGCTCTTTCATCTCGACCCCATAGGTCTTGGCGATCCGAAAGAGGGTCTGGCCGGGACGGACCTGATGATAGACCCCTATTGCGCGCGGTTCGCGTGCGACACAGGACGTGAGAAGAGGTGCGAAGAGACACAGGGTCACAAGGGTCCCTTGCTTCACGATCCCTTCTCCGCCAGGTGCCGGCAGAGGGAGGCCGGCAGGCGACTGTAACGCTCCCGGAGCCGCGCAGTGCGCACGGCAATCGCGACGGCCTGCCGGGTGCCGACCATGACCACGAGGCGCCTTCCGCGACTGAGGGCCGTGTAGAGCAGGTTTCGCTGGAGCATCACGTAGTGCGAGGTGTGGAGCGGAAAGACGACAGCGAGATACTCGCTCCCTTGGCTCTTGTGGACCGAAATCGCGTAGGCGAGCTGGAGCTCCTCCCGGTCGCTCCAGTCGTAGAGAACCTCCCCCTGATCGAACCGTACCCGGACCTCCTGTTCTTCCGGGTCCATCCGCACGATCCAACCGATGTCCCCGTTATAGACCTCCCTTTCATAGTTATTCCGAACCTGCATCACCCGGTCTCCCACCCGAAGCTGGCTCCCTGTGATCGCCTCGCCGTGAGGGTTCAGTGCCGCCTGAAGGTTCTGATTGAGCGCCAGCACGCCTAGAGGGCCGCGGTTCATCGGGGTAATGACCTGGATATCCTTGAAAGGGTCGAGGTCGTATCGCTTGGGGATCTCGCGGATCACCAGGGTCGTTACCCGGTCACGGATGGCCGCCGGGTCCTCAAGCTCAATGAAGGCGAAGTCGGCCATCCCGAAGGACACCAGATGCGGAGACTCTCCACGGTTCACGCGATGGGCATTGACAACAATAGTGCTCTCCTTCGCCTGCCGGAAGATCTCCGTCAACCGCACCACCGGCACGGACGCCGAAGCGATCAGATCACGCAGAAGTGAGCCTGGGCCCACCGAAGGGAGCTGGTCGGCGTCTCCCAGAAGGATGAGGGCCGCCATCGGCGGAAGGGCCTTCAGGAGGTGATCCATGAGGACAAGATCGATCATCGAGGCCTCATCCACCACGACCAGATCCGCCTCGAGGGGGTGGACCTCGCTTCGCTTGAACCGCCCCTCCTTCGGAGTGAACTCCAGGAGGCGATGAATCGTCTTGGCCTCGCGCCCCGTCGCCTCCGCCATCCGTTTCGCCGCCCGGCCGGTGGGCGCGGCGAGCAAGAGACGGACCTCCTTCCGCTCGAGGATCTCGATCAGGGCGCGGAGTAGCGTTGTCTTGCCCGTCCCCGGGCCGCCGGTGATGATCAGGACCTTGGCCTCCAGCGCCTTGTGGAGCGCCTCCCGCTGCTCGGCGGTAAACCGGATATCGCCCCGCGCTTCTGCCCACTGGATGGCTCGGGATATGTCAATCGAGGGGCCGAGACGGGGCGCCTTCGCTAGGAGGGTCAACCGAAGGCCGACCCCCTCCTCGGCCTGATAGAGCAGCGGGAGATAGACGGCGCTGTCCCCGTCCAGACGCTCACAGACCATTGCTCCTTCTTGGTGAAGCTCGTTGAGGCTCTGCCGAAGGAGATCCTCCCGCTCCATCCCCAAGAGGGTGACCGCCTCCTGGCAAAGGCGGGAGGCGGGATAGAAGACATGCCCCGCCTCGGCCGCCTCGTGCAAGAGATGCAGCAGTCCGGCGGCTCGCCGCTTGGGGGAATCCTTGGCCACCCCGAGGGACGCCCCGATCCGGTCGGCGGTCTTGAAGCCGATGCCCGTGATCTCCCGGGCCAGCCGATAGGGATCCTCCCGAATCACATCCGGAGCCTTTGGACCATAGGCGTTTGATATCCGCAGGGCAAAGGCGGGGGAGATTTGATTCTCCTGCAGGAAGAGGATGAGCCCTCGAATGTTCCGCTGTTCGGTCCAGGCGGCGCGGATCCGGGTGAGACGGGCCTCGCCAATCCCGCCTACCGTGAGCAAGCGCTCAGGTTCCTCGTCGATGACCCGGAGTGTTTCGGAACCGAACGCCTCAACCAACCGCTTCGCATAGGCGGGGCCGACCCCCCTGATGAGTCCGGAGGCGAGGTAGCGCTCGATGGCGGCCACCGAGGCGGGGAGAATGCTTTCGTATGCTTCAACCTTGAACTGTTCCCCGTACCGTGCGTGGCGGACCCACTGTCCCTTGAGGCGGATGGCCTCCCCGGGCGTCGCGCCCCAAAGATTCCCCACCACCGTCACCGGGCCTCGGCGACCGGGGACCTCCAGACGTGCCACGACATACCCGGTCTCCGCATCAGAATAGTTCACCCGGATGAGGGTCCCCTCGAGGAGCCGGGGCTCGCTCACCGTCCGGCCTTCCCTGATCCAGGAGAGAGCAGGCTCGCCCGGACGATCCCGGCCTCGCCGAATCGGCGCCGAATTTCATCGACAGCCCCGGCAGCCTTTTCCCGCCGCAGATCCGACGGAAAGAGAGGCATCTGATCGGGCGCAGCGGTGTGGGTGAGCTTGGAGACGGCGATGCCGAGCAGGCGGACCTTGCGTCTTCCCACGGGGATCTTCTCGACGAGGGACAGGGCGCGCGCATAGATCTCGTCGGTGAGGATGAGGGGCGCGGACAAGGTGAGAGAGCGTGTCAGCGTCGTGAAGTCGGCGAAGCGGATCTTGACGGTGATCGTCGGCCCCGCAAGGCTCTCCCGCCGGAGGCGAGCCGAGACTCGCTCGGCCAAGCGGAGGAGGCTCTGTCGAATATGGCGAGGATCCTCGGAATCGACGGCAAAGGTGGTCTCTGCCCCCATCGATTTGGCCATCGCCTCCGGGATGACGGGGCGATCATCGATGCCCCGGCTGAGACGGTGCAGGTGTCCCCCGACCGTTCCGAGGCGACGGCAGAGCGCCTCCTCGGGCCAGCGGCTGAGCTCGCCGATGGTCTGGATCCCCAAACCCCGAAGGATCGCACCGGTCTTCTCCCCCACCCCCCACAGGCGCGCGACGGGAAGGTCTTTGAGAAATGTCTCGACCTCCTCCGGCCGGACGACGACGAAACCATCCGGCTTCTCAAGATCCGATGCGATCTTGGCGAGGAACTTGTTCGGGGCCACCCCGACCGAGGCCGTAAGCCCCTCGTGCTCTCTGATCTCGGCCTTGATCCGCTCTCCGATGGCTGCGGCCTCCCTGAAGAGGCGGCGACTCCCCGTGACATCCAGGAATGCCTCGTCAATGGAGAGCGGCTCGACTAGATCGGTGTAGCATCGCAAGATTCCAAAGATTTTGGTGGACACCTCCGCGTAGCGGTCCATCCGGACGGGAAGGAAGATACCGTGGGGGCAGAAACGATAGGCTCTCGAGATCGGCATCGCGGAGCGGACCCGGAAGGCCCGGGCCTCGTAGGAGCAGGCCGCAACCACCCCCCGTCCCTTCCCTCCCCTGGGGTCTGCCCCTACAATCACTGGCCGTCCCCGGTAGGCGGGATGGTCCCGCTGCTCCACCGCCGCATAGAAGGCATCCATGTCCACGTGGATGATTGCGCGGGTCATCGTTCCCCTTCGACCCAGACTTTACGGATCTTGCACAGCGGATCGGCGCGCGTCCAATCGACGAGGGGCTTGTCCTTCTTGTATCGCGGCCTGCATACCGTCTCGGACCGCCTCAATAGCGTCAATAGTATAACAGAATCGAGCCGGACGCCCGGAGTCCCTATCCGCGCGGATGGGGGTGCTGTTGGACGAGACGGTACAGGGCCCAGGCGACGTGGATCCGGACTGCCCGTTCCTGATCCAGAAGCGCCGCACGGAGGATGTGAGAAGCTTCGGGGTTTCCAATTTCTCCCAGCGTCCAGGCAGCCCGAAGCCGGACGTAGGGATCGGCATCCTCAAGGAGGCCCCGGATGTGCTCAATCCCCGAGGGATCTTCCAGCCTGCCGAGGATCCAAGCGGCGTAGAGCCGCACCCCTTTCGCCGTTACCGGATTAGAAACGACCCGATGGAGCAGTGGGCGTGGGGAGGCGTCGCCGAGATTCGCAAGCGCCTCGGCGGCGTAGAGGCGAAGAGACACGGAAGGGTGCTCGAGGGTCTGTCGGAGGATCCTGAGCCCTTGGGTCTCACCGATTCGTGCTAACGCCTCGGCGGCGTACAGCCGGACATAGCCGTCCGAATCGCGGAGGACTTCGAGGAGTGCGGGAGCGACCTCTCGCTGTCCAAGCACCCCCAAGGCCTCTGCCGCCTGCATCCGAATGGAGGGTTGGGGAGATCTCAGCCCCTGGAGCAGCACAGGGGTGGCCCGATGGTCTTCCACTCTGGCCAAGCCCTCGGCCGCGGCCATCCGGACGGTCTCCCGATCATCCTCGAGCAGCGTACCGAGATGCACCGTGGCCATTTCGGCACCCGACCGCCCCAAACGCCGGGCGGCTTGGGCCCGGACAGA
>JAKEGQ010000100.1 GCA_022615475.1 Candidatus Methylomirabilota bacterium
ACTTGACCCCCAGCTTGTAGCAGGGCATCCGCGGTTCAGTCACCATCACTTCTGCCGCACCGATTCGGAGCCTATCGCCAATATTGACGGTATCCTCCCGCAATCCTTCGGTGGTGAGATTTTCGCCGAACATTCCCCAGGGCAGCTTCATCTCCGGTAATTCCCCCCGCCAATAGTCATAGTGCTCGACCGGGTAGACGTACACCGCTTTGCTTGGCCCACCGTGGACGGACAAATCCGCCTGCCGGTCCCCATCCAGATTTAGACTCCGCATCATCACGCGCCCTGTGATGGGTTCTTTAAAGATCCCGGTGGTAACCCTCTTGCCCTTCCAGACCACTTCCCGCGGTTGTCCCACGTTGACGGACACAATCTTCATGGTCCACATCCCCCTGGTGCCTAAGGCATTGCTGGTATCGAATATCTGGCTCACCTTGACGTATATTAGACGAAGAGTAAGGCTTGGCGGTTTCAGAGGTCTTGAGCCTCTTGCGGAATCGAAGCTCAGAACGGGGCGGGGTTGCGGGCGCGGGCACTCTCCAGTTCTAGGTGTAATCTGCCGACGGTCTATCCGCCGCGAGCGCGCTGCATCGCAGCGTAGAGATGATGCGCCTCGTGTAGCAGGAAGAACTCGATCCACTCCGGAATCGTCATGGCACCGACGGAGGGGTGGATGCCCGGCCTGCCGATCTGGGCGGCGGAGAGCTTACCTACGAGCTCCAGGAGTTGACCCCGCAGGGTCTGAAGCCGCTGCAGCACCTCCTCTGTCGGCAACGCCGCCCATTGTGGCCACTCCGGGTCATCCTCGGCTTTGTACCGAGGGAGTTCTGGCCGCTCCTCGCTCAGGATGCGTCGGATGCGTTCGAGATACAGCTGGTGAATCCGGGCGAGGTGCGCGAGATTCTCGTGAGCCGACCACTTGCCTGAGGCCGGGCGCCGGTTAACCGCCGCAGGATCCACCCCGCCGAGTATGACTTGAAGAGACTCGAGCTGTATCGCCAATCGCAATCTTGTTGATTCACTGAGTCCCGCCCCCTCCATACAAGACCTCCTTCTGTCTCGTTCGCATCTCTTCTTCCAGGTAGAGGTGCCGGATACAGGCGTGCCCAGAGAGGGCAGGGCGGGCTCAACTCTACAGGTGGTCGGCCAGGAGAGAGGTGCGGCCCGCTACACGGGTGAAGTGAGCGTCCCGATGCCAGATGCGGCACCCGTGCTCCATGGCCACGGATGCGATCACCAAGTCGGTCGCCGGAACAGGGGTCCCGCGCTGCTGGAGTTCAAATCCCAACCGAGCAGCGGTTTCGATCGCCTCGCGGCTCGGTTCGAGCCACCGCAGGCCGGAAAAATCATCCCGTAAGGCGATATACGCCTCCTCGGTCCTCGCTCCCTGAAGAACCTCTACCACAATGATGCCCGTTGTCACGACTACATCCCTGGTCAAGGCCTCTCGGACCCGGTCTTGAAGGGCCTTCGGGCCACGGGGGCGATAGTAGTCTATCCAGACGGAGCTATCGATGAGAAGAGCCGGCGCAGCCACCTTATCCCTCAGCCCTCCGCCTCAGGAGCTCTTTCAACGACACCGCGAGATCCACCTTGCCAGCATGCTCAATCATACGTTCGCGGCTGGCCCGTCGGAGTAGCTCACGAAGCCCCATCTCGATCGCCTCGCGCTTTGTCCTCGCCCCGCTGGCACGGACGGCCTTTTCAAGCAACTCCTTGTCCACGCTCACAGAAAGCCGCATTTACACCACCTCCTTGCACCATAAGGATACACCATTATGATCCACCGAGGCAAGGGAAAGATACCAGCTCAGAGAAGGGCGAACTCGCGGAAGGCCTTTTCAGCGGCCTCAAGCGCCCGGTCCAGATCGGCCCGCGTGTGCGCGGCGGTCACGGTGAAGCGGAGCCGGCTGGTACCGGGAGGGACGGTCGGGGGCCGGATCCCCTGGCAGAACACCCCGAGCTCGAGGAGACGGTCGCTGAGCGCCATCGTTCGCTGCCGGTCATGGATCATTACCGGGAGGATGTGGGTCACACTCGGCTCCGTGGAGAGGCCGAGGCGGTGCAGACCCTCCCGGAAATGACGAACGCTTTCCCAGAGCCTCTGTCGATGCGCCGGTTCCTCATCCAGGATGTCCAGGGCGGCCATGGCGGCGGCCAGGGCCGGCGGGGTCAGGGCGCAGGTAAAGATAAAGCTCCGAGATCGATTGATGAGATATTCCCGCAGGCTCCGGCTGCCCACGACATAGGCGCCAAAGCTTCCCAACGCCTTGCCCAGGGTGCCGATCTCGATATCGACCCCCTCCGGACCCGTGAGCCCGAAGTGCTCCGCTGTCCCTTCCCCTCGCTCGCCCAAGACGCCGGTCCCGTGCGCATCGTCAAGCATAAGGAGGGCATCGTAGTTTCTTGCCAGCTTGGCAAGCTCCGGCAACGACGCGAGATCCCCGTCCATGCTGTAGACCCCATCGACCGCGATGAGTCTCCGCCGGAACCCGGTGTCTGACTTGAACAGCTGTTCGAGGGCGTCCACATCGTTGTGGGGGAATACCTTCACCGTCGCCCGGCTCAAGCGGCAGCCATCGACGATGCTCGCGTGGCTGAGGGCATCCGCATAGATCACATCCCCCTCGCCCACGACCGCTGAGATCACACCGAGATTGGCCATGTAGCCGGTGCTATAGACCAGCGCGGCCTCGCGCCCCTTGAAGCGGGCCAATCGCTCTTCCAGGGTGCGGTAGAGCTCATTATTACCCGCGATGAGTCGTGAGGCCGCGGAGCAAACCCCGAGGCGCTCGGTGGCCTCGATGGCGGCAGCCTTGAGCCGGTGGTGGGTGGCCAGGCCGAGGTAGTTACTGCTACAGAGAACGATCACCTCGCGGCCATCGACCCGCATCCGCGCCTCAGCTGGCCCCTCCATGGCCCGAAGCCACCGGTAGGAGTCCTTGCGCTTCAGCCGCTCGATTTCTCGCTCGAAGAAGTCGGTCACAGACAGATCCCTCGTCGCGCTCGTCCCGGGGAAATTGTATCTGGAAGGATAGGCTCCGTATATCACATCCCGGCTGGCGGAACAACGAGTCCCCAAGGGGACTGCGGGTCTCGACCGTACTGGCGCGTTCAGCCGGTCGTTCATGGCTTTGCTTGAGTCCTTATGGATCGTTTTTTTATGTATTTTTGGTAATTTCTTGTAATTCTTATTGACTTTTTTCTTGATCGAGGCTATCCGTAGGGTTGCCTGGGAGAGGCCGATGTCGCAACTCATGAATGCGAAAGAGGTCGCCGCCTACCTGGGGATCCACGAGAAGAAGGTCTACTACCTCGCCAAGGCCGGCAGGATCCCATGCACCCGGGTAACGGGCAAGTGGATCTTTCCCAAGCCCCTCATCGATCAGTGGATTGACGAGAGTGCGAGAGGGCGTGGCCGGATACCGAAAGAGGAGGAACGGCCCTTCCTGCTCGCGGCCGGCAGCGACGACCCGAGTCTCGGCCTCCTGAGAGAAGCGTACACCAGGCATCTCGGGCCCACCGCTCTCTTCCTCGCGATCGTCGGCAGCAGCGCCGGCCTCGACGCCCTTCGGGACGGCGTGGCAGATCTCGCCTTGGCTCACCTGCGGGACCCCGTGACCGGAGACTACAACCTACCGCAGCTCAAGAGCACACTCCCCTCCGGAGGCGTGGCGATCGTCCTCTTTCACCGGGAGGTCGGGCTCCTCACGAGATCTGGAAACCCGCTCGGCCTCCGGACGGTCGCCGACCTGGCACGGCCCGGCCTCCGAATTATCAACAGGCAGCAGGGGTCGGGAACCCGTCTCTACCTCGACCGACAGCTCGCCCAGCTCGGGATTGAGCCGGAACGCATCTACGGATACGGGGATGCGGTCGCCACGCACGTCGAGGTCGGCCTCAAGGTCCTGCGCGGCGAGGCGGATACCGGCGTCGCCACGAAAGCGACTGCGCACCTCCTCAGCCTCGACTTCATCCCGCTTACCCGAGAACGCTTCGATCTCCTCATCGCGAAAGAACGCTTCTTCGCCCGGCCAGTTCAAGTGCTCCTCGAGATCGTGGGCTCGCGAGAGTTCCGAACCCGAGTCGAGGCCCTCGGCGGGTACGACACCTCCGAATCCGGCCGTATCCTCTCCAACACGTAAGACACGAGGAAAGAGCGCCATGGAACTCAGTGCTCGCAATCGTCTCCCCGGCATCGTGAAGTCTGTAAAGCTCGGCAATGTGATGGCGGAGATTCTCCTCGATGTGGCTGGGACCACAGTGGCGGCCGTGATTACGCGGGCGTCGGCGGAACGCCTGCGCCTGAAGGAGGGCGATCGCGTCAGCGCCGTCATTAAGGCCACCGAGGTCATGATCGCCAAGGAATAGACCCCCCGAAAGGAGGAGACGGCCATGTGTCGGACGATTCCGCGAGGCGCGATGCTCGCCCTCGCATCTATTCTACTTTCGCTGCCCGTCTCCCTCTGGGCGGCGGAGCCGGCCGACAAGACCGTCATCCTCGCCACAACCACCAGTACGCGGGACTCCGGGCTCCTCGATGTTCTGCTCCCGGTCTTTGAGAAGAAGACCGGTTACGTCGTCAAGACGATCGCGGTCGGCACCGGACAATCGCTCGCGATGGGCAAGCGAGGCGATGCGGATGTCGTGATGACACACGCGCCGGAGGCCGAGAAGCCCCTCGTAGACGAAGGCTGGCTCACCCATCGGGTGCAGTTCATGCACAACGACTACGTCCTGGTCGGACCGGAGGCGGACCCGGCGAAAATCACGCGGGTGAAGAGCACCGCGGCTGCCCTTCGGCAGATCGCGGAGGCCAAGGCGACGTTTGTCTCCCGGGGTGACGACTCGGGAACGCACAAGCAGGAGCAGGCCCTTTGGAAGGCGGCCGGCATCGTCCCCAAATGGAGCTGGTACGTGGAGGCAGGGCAGGGGATGGGGGCGACGCTTCGGATCGCCAGCGAGAAGCAGGGCTATACCCTGACCGATCGGTCGACGTACCTCAGTCTCCAGAGGACCCTCGGTTCAAAGATCCTGCTCGAGGGTGATCCGCCCCTGCTCAACAAGTATAGCGTGATGCTGGTCAACCCGGCCAAGCACCCCAAGGTGAACGCCAAGGGGGCCAAGGCGTTCCACAAATGGCTGCTGACCGACGAGGCCCGGACGCTCATCCGGGATTACGGCAAGGACCGCTTCGGCCAGCCACTGTTTTTCCTCGATCCGGTGAAGCCGGAATAAGGGGCAGCTCGTCCGGTCACCGCGCGTTGGCGCGAAGCGCTTGAATTCACCGGCACGACCGAGTAGGCTGGGGAGGTGATGATCGCGAAGCCGTAGTATGAGCCCTCCAGGGAAGGACAGAGCTCGGGCATGCCGGGTCCCACCTTACGCACGTTGGTTCTTGTCGCATCAGCCCTTGTCCTGGGGATGCCCTTGAGCACCTGGGTAGCCGAACCGGCGAACAGGATTATCGTCCTGGCGACGGGTCATACCCTCCGGGACTCTGGGCTCCTCGACGTCCTCATCCCTCTCTTTGAGAAGAAGACCGGTTACGTGGTCCGACCCATCGCGGTCGGGACGGGCCAGGCGCTAGCAATGGGTAAGCGGGGCGATGCCGACGTTCTCCTTACTCACGACCCGGAAGCTGAGGCGCCCCTCGTGAAGGAGGGCTATCTCATCAACCGGCGACAATTCATGCACAACGATTTTATTATCGTCGGACCGGCCCAAGACCCGGCGAGGATCGCGCGGACCAAGAGCGCGGCGACTGCCTTCAGACAGATCGCCGAGGCGAAGGTGACCTTTGTCTCCCGCGGGGACGACTCCGGCACCCACAAGCGGGAGCAGGCGCTCTGGAATGCCGCGGGTCTCAGCCCCACACGGCCCTGGTACGTGGAGGCCGGCCAGGGGATGGGGGCGACGCTCGGCATCGCCAGCCAGAAGCAGGCGTATACGCTCACCGACCGGGCCACCTTCCTGAACCTCCAGAAGACGCTCGCGCTCAAGATCCTTCTGGAAGGGGACCCGGCGCTGCTCAACCTCTACAGCGTCATGGAGGTGAACCCAGCGAAGCACCCCAAGGCGAACCACGCCGGGGCACGCGCCTTCAGCGACTTTCTCATTTCGGACGAGGCGCGCGGCCTGATTCGGGACTACGGTAAGGACCGGTTCGGCCAGCCGCTCTACTTCCTGGGTCCGGTCAAGTGATGGGAGACCTACTCAAGTGGAACTGATTCTCGAAGGGGTATTCACGGCGTTTCGCCTCGTCTTCAGTGGGGACGCCGATGTCTGGGCGATCACGCGGCTGTCACTCACGGTCTCGGGCGCCGCGACACTGATCGCGCTCATCCTCGGCATTCCGCTCGGGATTGCCCTGGCAATGACCCGGTTCCCCGGCCGGGCCATCGTTGTGGCCCTGGTCAACACCGGGATGGGCCTGCCGCCGGTTGTCGTGGGTCTCTTTATCAGCATCCTACTCTGGCGGAGCGGGCCGCTCGGCTTCCTCAACCTCATCTATACCCCGGCCGCCATGGTCATCGCCCAGGTCGTCATCGCGTTTCCGATCGTCGCCGGCCTCACCATGGCCGCCTTTCAGACTCTGAACCCCAAGTTGAGACTGCAACTGCTCGGCATCGGCGCGTCGAGACCACAGCTTCTCTGGCTCCTCTGCAAGGAGGCGCAGCTTCCGCTCCTCGCCGCCGTCATGGCTGGCTTCGGCGGCGTCATCTCGGAGGTCGGCTCGGTCCTTATGGTCGGGGGTAACATCAAGGGCCAGACCCGGGTCCTCACGACCGCCACGGTTCTGGAAACGTCCATGGGCAATTTCGGGATAGCGATCGCGCTCGGCGTGATCCTCCTGACCTTGGCCTTCGGAGTGAACTTCATCCTCACGCGGATCCAGCAACGGGAGCAGATCAGATGGCCGAGGCCCTCCTGACGCTGCAGGACATCCTGGTGCAGTACGGGGAGGTTCCCATTCTCGAAGTCCCTTCCATGGCCGTACACGCGGGCGAGGTCCTCGCCGTCATCGGGCCCAACGGGGCGGGGAAATCGACGTTACTCCGGGTGATGGGTCTGCTCGAGCAACCCATCAGGGGAAGAGTCACCTTCCAGGGCCAGGAGGTGACCCGCGATAACGCCCTCACGCTCAGGCGCCGCTTGGCGAGCGTCTTTCAGGAGCCGCTCCTTCTCAACGCCTCCGTGTACGAGAACGCCATTCTCGGTCTCAAGCTGCGAGGCCTCGACCGCGAGACCGCGCGACAACGAGTCCGCCCCTGGCTCGAGCGCCTCGGGATCGCGCACCTGGCCGAGCGCTCGGCCCGGAGCCTGTCGGGTGGCGAGGCCCAGCGGACGAGCCTGGTCCGCGCTCTGGCGTTGAACCCGGATCTCCTGCTGCTCGATGAGCCCTTTTCCGCCCTGGACCCTCCCACCAGGGAGGGACTGCTCCTGGATCTCGAGACCGTCCTCCGGGAGACGAAGATCACCACGGTCTTCGTGACGCACGAGCGGAGTGAGGCTTCCATTCTTGGAGACAGCGTGGCGGTGCTCATAGGGGGGAGGTTCCGTCAGGTTGGCCCCTCCGTTGAGGTCTTTACTCAACCGGTAAACGAAGAGGTAGCGCAATTCGTGGGGGTCGAGACCACGCTGTCCGGCGTCGTAGAGATGGCGACGGCCGGCCTGGCGTGCGTCCGATTCAACGGAGGGGACGCGCTTGTCGTGGGAGATTTTCGGCCCGGCGAGCGGGTGCTCCTCTGCCTGCGCCCGGAGGACATCACCCTCAGCCCGCCGGGAGCCGAAGCGCTCAGGTCGAGCGCCCGCAATCGGCTTGCAGGCACCGTGGTGAAGGTCACTCCGTGGGGGACCCACTTTCGGGTCGTGGTGGACTGTGACGGGAGCCGCCTCGTCGCCTTGATCACGCGACCCTCCTTCACCGACCTGGGACTGGCCGAGGCACAGCCGGTGGTCGCCTCGTTCAAGGCCACGGCCGTTCACGTCATCCGGCTGCGCTGATCAACGCTCACCCTCACCCATTTTTTTCTTCTTGACTTTCCCGGCGGTTTTCACTAGCCTATCTGCCTAGTCCGTATGCAACGAACGCCTTAGGGGTATGATTCAGTTGGGATACTTTATCCCGATGCAAGGTGTGCCTGCCCAGTCGTCTTTCGCCCCGCTCTATCCAACGCACGTCTCCTACCCGGAAGAGAATCCACGTAAAGCGAAAGGAGGTCGCATATGAATGAAACGGAGGCGCAGCTCTTTGCGCGGCTGAAGGAGGAAGATTCCGAATTCCGCCGCCTGGCCGAGAAGCATCGAGAGTTTGATCACAAGATCATGGAGTTCGATCGGATCTATTACCTGACCAGCGATCAAGAGCGCAAGCGCAAAGAGCTGCAGAAACTCAAGCTCAAGATCAAGGACGAAATGTACGCCATCATGCGGCGTCATACGCAGGCCCAAGATGCAACCGTTATCCCATCTGGATCCCCTGGGCAGAGCCCGGATGGTGGATATCAGCGAAAAGGCTGACACCACCCGAGACGCGACGGCCCGAGGCACCATCCATCTTAGACCTGAAACCCTCCGGATGATCCTCGACAAATCGATCCCCAAGGGGGATGTGTTGGCTGTGGCCCGCGTGGCCGGGATCATGGCCGCCAAGGAAGTGGATCGCCTTATCCCGCTCTGCCATCCCCTCCTGATCACCTCAGCGGAGGTCACGTTTCGCCCCGACGCAGACGAGGGGACCATCGAGATCGAGTCCCGGGTGAAGGTGCATGGCAAGACCGGGGCGGAGATGGAGGCGCTCGCGGCTGTCTCGGTGGCCGCCCTCACGATCTATGACATGTGCAAGGTCGTGGACAAAGAGATGACCATCGAGAACATCCGTCTGGTCTCCAAGCGGGGAGGAAGGAGTGGCACGTACCGCCGCCCGGGCGAAGGGGATTGACCCTCTGCATGGCGGGGCTCCTTACTCCAAAGGCAAACGGAGATGACCAGCGCGACCCAGGCCGTTTTCTTCTACACCCCGAAGTACCGAGCGTTTGACTACGGGCCCAGCCACCCCATGAAGATCCGCCGCCTGACGCTCACCCATGATCTTATCCACGCGTACGGCCTTTTTCATTCTGCCCACACTCAATTGGCTGACGTCCCGGAAGCCAACGAAGACGATCTCCTCCTCTTCCACACGAAAGAGTATCTGGACGTCCTACGGGCGGCGAGTGCAGGGGACTCGGTCCCCCGCTCCTGGCACTTCGGCCTCGGCACCGGCGATAATCCCATCTTCGAGGGCGTGTACGCGTGGTCCGCTCTCCTTACGGGAGCATCGCTCGAAGCGGCCCGGCTCCTCGCGGCCGGCGAGACCCCCCGCGCCTTCAACATCGCGGGAGGCCTCCACCACGCCGCCTCCAGTCGCGCCTCGGGCTTCTGCTATATGAACGACGCCGCCGTGGCCATCCGCTTTCTGATCGACCGCGGGCTGCGGGTGGCCTATGTGGACATCGATGCCCATCATGGAGATGGGGTCCAAGATGCCTTCTACGACACGGATCAGGTACTGACTATTTCGCTCCATGAGACCGGCCTCACCCTCTTTCCCGGCACCGGCTTCCCGGAGGAGATCGGGACCGGGAAGGGGGAGGGATTTTCGGTCAATGTGCCCCTGGCCCCCGAGACTGATGACGAGATCTTCATCTGGGCTTTCGAGGAGACCGTCCCTCCTCTCCTCGAGATGTTTCGTCCCGACGTGGTCGTCACCCAGTTGGGGGTCGACGCTCACCGGAATGACCCCTTGTCCCATCTGCGACTGACGATGCAAGGTTTCCTCAGGGCCGTCGCGCTCCTCGCCGACAGTGCCCCCCGCTGGCTCGGCCTCGGGGGTGGAGGCTACCACGTGGGGAACGTTCCCCGCGCCTGGACCGCAGTCTGGGCCCTCATGACGGGAGTCGAGATTCGTCCTGAACTTCCGACCGCCTTTCTCCCCCAGTTTCGAGCAGAGGGGTGTACAGAGACCTCCCTCGTCGACCCGCCGTACCGAACCGAAGGGCCGCGGAAAGAGGAGGCATGGCACTATGCGCGAACCCAGGTGAGCCGCGTTCAAGAACTGGTCTTTCCCCGCTTGGGGGTTCGAAGGTGACCAGACAAAGGAGGGGTACATGGGACCTTGAGGGTTTCGGGGAGCTCGAACGACAAAGACCGCGGATGCCTATCGAGGAGGAAACCAATGGCCTTGCAAGATAAGATTTTGGTATGTGTAGATTGCGGCAAAGAATTCGCCTTTACGGCCGGGGAGCAGGAGTTTTTTGCCCAGAAGGGATTCACCAACGAACCCAAGCGGTGCAAGAGTTGTAAGGCGATGAGAAAGGGGGGCGGGGTCAGCGCCGGTCCCAGGGAGATCTTCGAAGCGGTCTGTTCTCAGTGTGGCCAACGGACGACGGTCCCTTTCAGGCCTATGCCGGACCGCCCAGTCTACTGCAAGCCGTGTTATCAGGCCCGACGGGCAGGGGCGGTCCACGAACTTTCCTA
>JAKEGQ010000011.1 GCA_022615475.1 Candidatus Methylomirabilota bacterium
AGCAACGGGACGACGACCACGACCATTATGCCTACCCTTATCACCCCCTTTAGGAGCCTTGGCGAAAACCCCTCCCTCAGCGACCGAGGTGCAGTGGCCTTTTCCGATGCGGTGGGGAGCGGCATCTTTCGGAGGGACGGGACGACGGACACGGTGATTGCACACACGAGCGGCCCGTACTCCAACCTCGGATTGTTCCCATCCCTCAACAACGAAGGCGCCGTCGCCTTCTGGGCCAGCCTGGATGCGGGCGGCGAAGGCATCTTTGTAGGCAACGGGAGCACGCCCACGACGATCGCCGACAGCAGCGGCCCCTTTAACAGCTTCGGCAGTGCCCCCTCCATCAACGACGAAGGTCTCGTGGCCTTCTGGGCCAGCCTGGATGATGGCCGCAACGGCATCTTTACTGGGCCGGATCCGGGCGCGCACAAGGTGATCGCCGCGGGCGACCTCCTCGATGGATCCACTGTAAGGGACCTTGTCTTTCGCCCCTTTGGCCGCGAGGGGCTCAACAAGGCTGGCCAGGTCGCATTTCGGGCCCGGTTGGTGGATGGGCGCATAGGGATCTACCGCGCCGATCCGGTCCCCTCCAACGTCCCGCCGGTCTGCAGCGCGGCGCAGGCCACGCCGGGCACGCTCTGGTCGCCCGACCACACGTTCTGGACAGTCGCCATCACCGGCGTGACCGACCCGGACGAGGATCCCTTGACGATCGCCGTGACGAGCATCACCCAGGACGAGCCGGTCAAGGGCCGCGGTGACGGGAACACGGCCCCCGACGGAGTTGGCGTGAACTCGCGGCTGGCCATGGTCCGCGCCGAACGGAGCGGTGGGGGCGACGGCCGCGTGTACCACGTGAGCTTCACGGCCGACGACGGGCGAAGCGGCCAGTGCACCGGTCAGGTTGCGGTGTGCGTGCCGCACGACCAGCGTCCAGGCGCCGTGTGCGGTGATCAGGGTCCTCTCTACGACTCAACGGCCGGTCCGGAAGGTCCGGGAGGCTAGCTTCCTTCAGGCCTTGCGGTTCCGAGGATGGAACCGGGGTAGCATCTAGCCCTTCTTCGGGACAATGGATGGCGCATCGGACACAGAGTCGCCCTCCGGGCGGAACATGGCCCGGAGGGCGTCGTATTCCTACTGATTTGCTCAATTGTCCGTCGCCGGAGTTCGTGAAAGCCCGGTTTCCCTTCCGCATTCCTCGGTCGTTTTCTTTCTTCATAGTGGCCCCCCTGGCAGACGCACTACCGCGTCCTCCTCGAGATCCCCCACGCCAACCACTCGGCCCCCTCCGGCACTCAACGTGATCCACAACCAGAACTTACTATGAATGTTGCCTCTGTCCGGGCGTCGGGAAATGCCCTTGACCCTCTCGGGGGCTGGACCGTATACTGAAGGCTCCATTCTCACCGTGTGGAGGGGCAGTGACCAATCCAGCACGCCATGACGAGGCCGGAGTCTCTCTGCTCGCCGGGACCCGGGCGGACCGATTTGCGCATGCCCTGGATGGGTTTTTCAAAACCGTCCAGCTGGCCGGGCTTCTCACCGGGGAGCGGGACGGGATGGGGGAGCGGCAGCAGCTCTTGCAGCTGCTTCGGGACTTCGTTGAGGGCGAGCGGCAGGCCATTTTGAAGGAGCACCGCCAAGGCGCTCGCGGCATCGGGGTGGTCAAAGAGCTAACCGACCTGGCGGACGTGGTGATCCGCGAGCTCTACCGGCGGAGCGAAAAGGTCTGTCGCGAGGCATCTCAGGTCGGTCTCCCCTGTACCCTGGTGGCCCTGGGGGGGTATGGGCGCCGCGAGCTGAACCCCGCCTCGGATGTCGACCTCATGTTTCTCCACACGTCCCCCATCAACCGGTCGGTCTATTCACTCATTCATTTCCTGATCCCGCTCCTCTGGGACGTCGGCTTTAACGTCGGCCATAGCGTCCGCTCTCTCCAGGACTGTGCCCGGATGGTTGCGGAGGACCTGAGCTCCCACACATCGATGCTCGAGGCGCGTCTGCTGGCGGGGGACAAGGGCCTCTTCGATCAGATGGAGACTGTCCTTCGCGGTGGCCTCAAGCGGAAGAGGGGAGCGGCCTATATCAAGGCAAAGCTGCAGGAGCGGGCTGCGCGCTACGCGAAGCACGGCGACTCGGTGTACATGCAGGAGCCTCACGTCAAGGAAGGGGCGGGGGGTCTTCGGGACGTGCATACGGCCCTCTGGATTGCCCGGGTCCATCACCCGGTGAGCCGCCTGGAGGATCTGGGGGACGCGGGCCTCCTGGGCCAGGAGGAGCTTCAGCGGTTGCGTCAGGCGCTCGATTTTGTCCACCGGACTCGCAACGAACTGCATTACCTCTCGGGCCGGAAGAACGACCTGCTCTTGTTTCATCTGCAAGAGCCGGCGGCGGCCCACCTAGGTTTTGGGGACGATCGCGCGGTCCTGGGGGTCGAACGGTGCATGCAGCATTACTATCTCCAGGCGCGAACCCTCCACCATCTCTCAGAGCGAGTCATCGAGCGCTGTACCCAACCGCAGGCCTCGAAGGAGACCCTGATGACAAGGCTGAGGGCGAGAGACTTAGGGGACGGCCTGACCGAGATTAGTCGCGAGATCCACATCCTTCCCCGGAACCGGCGTCTCTTTGAGGATGACCCCATCCGCCTTCTGAAAATCTTCTGGTATGCGCTCCAGACCGGCTATCCCTTGAGTTCTGGCGCCCAGCAAATTGTCCGCGAGCACCTGCACCTCATTGATGACCGGTTCCGCCAGTCCAGCCGAGCCCTCAATTTCTTCTTGGTCATCCTTCGGGAGCGGAAAGGAGTTGCCGCCGCGCTCCGGCTCATGCACGAGCTCGGGGTGCTCGGGGCCTACATCCCTGAGTTTGCGGAGATCACCTGTCTCGTGCAGTATGACCTGTATCACAAGTACACCGTGGACGTGCACACCTTGCTGGCGCTGGAGCACATGGAAGCGTTGCATCAGGCTCCCACAAATTACGCTGAGGAATTCCGGGCGATCGTTTCCGAGCTCAAGCAGCCGGAGCTCCTCAAGCTGGGCGTTCTCCTCCATGACATTGGGAAGGGCGAGGGACGCGGGCATGAGGCGCGGGGGGCGGAGATGACCCAGCGAATCCTGACCCGGATGGGCCTCCCAGACGCCGACGTGGCCGAGGTCCGATTCCTGGTCGAGCATCACCTCGCCATGGCCCACATCTCCCAGCGCCGCGACCTGGATGACGAAGCGATGCTCGTCGAGTTTGCCCGAACGGTCCGGGACATCGAACGACTCAAGATGCTGTACCTCCTCACCTACCTGGACATTCGGGCCGTGGCTCCCGAGGTGTGGACCGAGTGGAAGGGCACTCTCCTCTGGGAGCTCTACATCCGGACGCACACGCTCCTGACCCGCGGCATTCCCGAAGGGGTGGACGAGCTGGCCAAGGCGGCCGAGATCAAGGAGCGCCTCTCGCAGGAGCTGCGCGAGGAATTCCCCCTGCCGGTCATCGAGACTCACCTCGAGCAGGTTCCTGTCCGCTACCTGCTGGGAGTTCCCGCCGCGAAGGTGGCCGTCCACCTGCGCATGGCCGAGCGGATCGCAGAGGGCGAAGAGGCGGCACTGCAGTGGACCCCATATCCCCTCGTGGGCCACTCCGAGGTGACCGTCTGTGCGTTCGGTCGGCCGGGGCGTTTTGCCCAGATCGTTGGGACCCTCACGGCGAACCGGATGAACATTCTGGGGGCCCAGATCTTTACCCGTCGGGATGGGCTGGTGCTGCGGACGTTCCAGGTGGACGACGGCAAGGGGGCGGCCATGACCGACGCGGCGGTCTGGCGGAACTTCCAGACCGACCTCGACCGCGTGCTCGCCGGTCAGTTGGATGTAGGCCAGCTCATCTTGAACAGACAGCGTGAGATCTTGAGCCGGCCCGCCCGGAAAGGTGGAACCCCTCCCCTCACCCGGGTGGAGTTCGACAACTACGTGTCCGAGACGCACACGGTGATCGACGTGCGGACCCACGACCGCCTGGGCCTGCTCTACATCATCTCCAGGGTCCTCTTGGATCTGGGCCTCGATCTCAGCCTGGCCAAGATCACCACCGAAGTAGAACAGGTCGTAGATGTCTTCTACGTCACCGAGCGGGATGGGGGCAAGGTGCGCGATCAGCGTCGGCTGGATGAGATCCGCGAGCGATTGGAGGGGGCCATCGCTCAAGGTCTCCTGGACGAGTCCCGGCGTCACGGTTGACCGGCTGAGTGTCTCATCCCCCTCCATTATCTCTATGTCCGTGACGGGCAAAAGTACGGTGTGTATCTTGTTGGGCTATCCGGTGGCCCACAGCGCTTCCCCCCGCATGCAGAACGCCGCCTTTGACGCCCTGGGCCTCGACTGGGTCTATATCCC
>JAKEGQ010000101.1 GCA_022615475.1 Candidatus Methylomirabilota bacterium
GGGCCGCCCATACTGATCCCGCCGCCGCAGGTTGAACTCCAGGCGAACCTTCTTCCCTGCTACCAGTTTGTGGGCCTCAGTCCTGTGTCACTTTAGCATTTTCTCGCTTGGTACGCCCGAGGCCTTCTCAACCCGCCTGAGTGTCCAGGGACGGGTTCCTCTTCACAAGGGTAACTTGGGGAGCGGGTCCGGGGTTATACCATAGAAGCGTCGTGGCAGATGGGATGACGGTGTCGGCCCAGGGCAGATTCAGGCCGGACTCCGGATACTGCTCGAGGCATAAACAGAGGGCTCGGAGCCCTTCCCCGATTTTGCGGGGACTTGCTCCGAGCCCCGGTGCTGTTCCCGTATGTCAGTGGACCATCAGGCTGCGCTACGCCCCGATCCCGACGCTCTGTTATGACCGATCGAGGAGTATGCCAATGGCCTCGAGCCCTTCCCGGATCCGCTGCACCTGTTGAAGGAGATCGGTCGGCTCCGTCTCGTCCTGGAGCTGCCGCCTCGCCCCAGCAATGGTGTATCGTTTGTTGTACAAAAGTTCCTTGATCTTTAGGATGATTTCGATATCCCGTTTGCGGTAGAGGCGCTGGCCGGTGCCGCTCTTCTTGGGCTGGAGTGGGGGAAATTCCGATTCCCAATATCGCAGGATATACGGCTGGATTCTGGTGAGACGCGCCACCTCGCCGATGCGAAAATACAGCTTGTCCGGAATCGGCTCCCTCCGGCGCGACTCCCCCCGTTTCGTTTCCCGCCGTGACGTTGGCACGTGCCTCCGCGACTGGTTCGCCACGCTTGGCATCCTCCGGGGCTACGCCTGGGAATTTACTGCCTGCTGGAGTGCCTTCCCAGGTTTGAATTTGAGGACCTTGCGTGCCGCGATGATAATCTCCGATCCGGTCTGCGGATTCCGCCCCTTTCTGGCCCGCTTCGCCCGCACCTGAAAGGACCCGAATCCCACCAACTGAATCTTCTCGCCCTTGCTCATGGCCTCTTTGAGGGCCTCAAAGGTCGCTTCTACTGCCTCCATTGCCTGTTTTTTCGTCAAGCCTTTCTCTGCCACGAGTGCTGCCAGGTCTGCCTTCGTCATGCCGCCACCTCCCTTCTTCTTTCCCGCCTTGAGGAGGCACCCTTCACCTCCCCCGCCAGAGGCTCACGGGAAGAAAATTCAGCGTTTCACAATGACGGGTGTGAACCCCTGTTTCTTGAGGGCTTCGAGGGTCTTGAGGGCCTCCGCGCGATCTCCGTATTCGCCGACCCAGACCTGGTGCACCGGGGTGGAGGCGGGCTGGGAGACGATCTTGGCCGTGTGGCCCTTCCTCTCCAGATTGCGAGCGAGGTCGATGGCGTCGTCCAGGCGGACGGGTGATCCCACCTCGAGACGGAATTTCCCGTTCTCGCCCTGGACTACTTTGGAGGGAAACCCGTCCACGTTCATCCGTCGTGCAGCCTGCTCCGCCTCCTCGCGACTGTTGAAGTCCCCACTATAGACTCGATGGCGGGTGATGCGGGTAGTGGTCTTTTGCGTGACCGCAGTGTATCCGAGCTTCTTGAGCCGCTCTTGAAGGGAGCGGGCATTCTGCTCGACGACCAGGGAAGCAACCTGGACACTGTAACGCCCCCCTACCTTCTCCTTCGGCTCCGTCGCCTTGGCCAACGACGTCGGGGCTGGCTTCGCAGCCGCCGTGCCTGCCGGTGCCTCCGACGCAGGTTTCTCTGCGAGCGTCGGAGCCGCCTTGTCGGCCCTTGGTGGCGCTGGGACTGCAGATGGAACCTCGGCTGGCTTCGTCACCCCCGGCACCGCTTCCCTCGGGGTTTCCGGCTTGGGGGACACCTCTGGCTCTCGCACCTCAGGCTCGGGTGGTTTCAAGGGTATCGGCGGCTTCATCGGTACCTGACCCACCTGTGGTCTCGGTGGGGGCGCGGGCGGCGGCGGCGCGCCTTTGTCACCAGGGGAAAGGGAGATCGGTAGGGGCAGTGGCACGTCGCCAAAGTATGTCGTATAGACGTAGAGCCCCCCGGCGACAACAACACCGATAAGACCGATGATAAGCAACCGCCTCGCCTGTGGACTCAAACTCCCGGGGGATCTGCTATCTGGTTCCAAGGGTTCGAGTGACCTTTTCAGAAAGTTGTATCTTTTCATAGACACTCCTTGAAGAAACCTTGCGCAAGCTGGCGTATTATAGTGATGAAAGGCTCATGTGTCAAACCTTTTCTTTCGGCGTCCTTCGCCCGTTGCGAGTATCCTGGTGCAAAAGAAAAAGCCGGCTCCATTGATGGTCTAAGGAATCTTTCCTTTAAGGTAATGGCTATAACCCTCAGCGATTACAGCAGAGACCGTATCTCCCGGGACAAGCGACTCTTGCGAGAAATGGATTAATTGATTTCTCCGGGTGCGACCGGTCGCAGTGCTTTGCATTTTCGGGTTCGGCCCCTCCTCGATCAAGACCTCTTCGATCGTACCCACCCGTCCCCGATTTTTCTCCAGCGCGATATCGTCCTGAAGCTGGAGGGCGGTATGAATCCGCTCCGTCTTCGCCTCCCCTGAGACCTGATCGGGATACGTTGCGGCTGGCGTGAGCGGTCGAGCGGAATACTTGAAGGCGAAAATACTATCGTAGCGCACCTGACGCAGGAGGCTCAGGGTCTCCTGAAAATCCTCTTCGCTCTCCCCGGGAAAGCCCACGATGAGATCGGTGCTCAACGCGATGTCGGGCACCGCCCGCCTGAGCGCCCCGACCCTTTCCAGATATTGCTGCCGGGTATACAGGCGACGCATGCGCGCCAGGACCCGATCGGACCCGGCCTGCACTGGGAGGTGCACATGTTCGCAGATACTCTTGAGCGTGGCAACGGCCTCGATGAGGTCCGGGGTCAGGTCCCTCGGATGCGAACTCGTGAAGCGCACTCGCATCTCCCTCCCCACCAGGGCGTCGATGGCGCGCAGGAGATCGGAGAAGCGCGTGCGAGGTTTGAGATTCTTGCCGTACGCATTGACAGTCTGTCCGAGGAGGGTAATCTCCCTGTAGCCCTGCTTTAGCAGATCCTCGACCTCGGCCAGGATATCTTCGGGTGGGCGGCTCCGTTCCGGCCCTCGGGTGTAGGGGACGACGCAGAAAGTGCACAGGTAATTGCACCCTTCCATGATACTGACCCAGGCCTTGAAGAGGCTCTCGCGGCGAGGCCGCGGGGAATGGATATAGAGCGGGAGCAGTTCCTTGGGTCGGGGGAGGACCGGGGGAGCCGGGCTGCCCCTGAGCATCTCCGGGATGCGATAGATCATTGCCCCGGGCCCCGCCAGCAGGTCGAGGTAGGGGAAGCGATCCTTGAGGCGAGTCCCCTCCCGCTGGGCCAGGCATCCACACAGGCCGATCTTCATTCGAGGGTTCTGGACCTTGAGTCTCTGGAAGGTTCCGAGGAGACTGTAGACCTTCTGTTCGGCCTTTTCGCGGATGCTGCAGGTGTTGATGAGGATCAGGTCCGCTTCCTCTGCCATCTCTGTCAGCTCGAAGCCCTCCTGGGCCAAGACGCCGGCGATCTTCTCTGAGTCTGCTTCGTTGGCCTGACAACCGAAGGTAATCAGCTTGAGCTTGGCCATGCATCCACCTTGTGCATCACGGTGCCTTCAGTACAGGTGGCAACTCACCCAGTGCCCGGGGGAGACCTCGCGAAGGACGGGGGCCTCCGTGTCACACCGATCAAAGCGCTTGGGACAGCGTGGGTGAAACCGGCAGCCAGCCGGGACCTGGATGGGGCTCGGCGGATCTCCCTCGAGGATAATCCGCTGCCGCTTCGTTTTCGGGTCGGTCACCGGGATCGCGGACAGAAGGGCCTGCGTATACGGATGGAGAGGATTCCGATACAGCTCATCGCTCTCGGCCAGCTCCACGATCTGCCCCAGGTACATGACCGCGACCCGATCGCTGATGTGCTTCACCACCCTGAGGTCGTGGGCAATGAACAGGTAGGTGAGGCCCAACTCCTTTTGAAGATCCTCGAAGAGGTTGATCACCTGCGCCTGGATCGAGACATCCAGGGCGGAGACCGGTTCGTCAGCGATTAAGAGCTCCGGCCCCACGGCGAGCGCCCGAGCAATGCCGATCCGCTGCCGTTGGCCGCCGCTAAACTCGTGGGGGTACCGACCCAGGTGCTCGGGCCCGAGTCCCACCATCTCTAAGAGCTCCACCACTCGTTCGGTTTTTTCCTTTCCGCGCGCCAGCCGGTGGATGGCCAGTCCCTCGCCCACAATCTCCTTCACCGACATGCGGGGATCCAGAGAGGAATAGGGGTCCTGGAATACAATCTGCATCTTGCGCCTGAGCTGGCGCATCTCCTCTTTGTTCGCCTTGAAGACGGCGGTCTTGCCAAAATAGACCTCCCCGGTGGTCGGCTCCAAGAGCCTGAGGATGAGGCGTGCCGTGGTCGATTTGCCGCAACCCGACTCCCCCACCAATCCCAGCGTCTCTCGTTGACCGATTGCAAAGCTTACGCCATCCACCGCCCGAACCTCGGCCCGCTCCCCGGACCAGAACCCCTTTCTGACGGGGAAGTATTTCTTTAGATCTTTCACCACGAGGAAGGGTTCCATGGTTCGTTGCTACGCCAGGATACACCGAGCCCAGTGGCCCGATCGAATCTGTCTGAGTTCCGGCTCCATCGGCCAACAGTCGCCGATCACCTTCGGACACCGGGGAGCGAACTTGCATCCGGTGGGAAGGTCCAACAGGTTGGGAACCAGACCGGGAATTGCCGTCAGCCGCCTGTGACGCTTTCCCGCTTCGAGTTTGGGGAGCGATTCCAACAATCCCTGCGTATAGGGATGCCGGGGGGTCTCGAAGAGTTGTTCCACGGGGGCCTCTTCCACGACCCTGCCGGCATACATCACCGCCACGCGGTCGGCGGTCTCCGCGATGACCCCCAGGTCATGGGTGATAAGGATCAGCGCCATCTGCATCTCTTCCTGAAGACCCATGAGCAGATCGACGATCTGTGCCTGGATCGTCACGTCCAGGGCCGTGGTCGGCTCATCGGCGATGAGGAGTTTCGGACCCAAGGCGAGGGCCATAGCAATCATGACCCGCTGGCGCAATCCCCCCGAGAGCTGGTGGGGGTATTCGTGAGCCCTCCGGGCGGGGTCGGGAATCTTGACCCTCCGAAGAACGTCAACCGCCCGATCCCAGGCTTCCCGTCTGGAGACCTTTTGGTGGTGCCGGATCCCCTCCGCCACCTGCTCCCCCACCGTGAAGACCGGGTTGAGGGACGTCATGGGTTCCTGAAAGATCATGGAAATAGCGCTTCCGCGGATGCCACGCATCTCCTCTTCGGGCAGACGCAAGAGATCCTGTCCCTCAAAGCAGATGGATCCGCTCACGATCCTCCCCGGAGGGTTCGGGATCAATCGAAGGATCGAGAGGGCGGTGACCGTCTTCCCGCAACCCGACTCCCCCACCAGCCCGAGCGTCTCCCCTGGGCGGACACAGAGCGTCACCCCGTCAACGGCCCGCACCACCCCTTCTCCTGTGAAGAAGTGGGTCTGCAGGTCTTGGACGGTCAGGAGGCTTCCGTTCCTCATCTAGGATCTCAGACGCGGATCCAGGACATCGCGCAGTCCGTCGCCCAGTACATGAAACGCGAGGACGGTACAGGTGATGGCCAGACCGGGGAAAACGCACAGCCAGGGCTTGACGGTGAGATAGGCGGCACCCTCGGCGAGGAGGGACCCCCAACTCACCATGGGGGGCTGGACCCCGAGGCCGAGAAAGCTGAGGCCCGCCTCTGAGAGGATATTGGAGGCAACCCCGAACGTCATGGCCACCAGGATCGGGGCCAGGCAGTTCGGGAGCAGATGCCGAAAAATGATCCTTCCCTGCCCTGCCCCCAAGGCGTTGATCGCTGTGATATGCTCTGCCTCTCGCAGACTGAGGACCTGTCCCCGCACCAGCCGAGCCACCGTCGTCCACCGGACGGCCGTGAGCACGATAATGACACTGAGCAGCCCAGGTTGCTCGAGGACCGCCGTCAACGCAATGGCCAAGACGAGCCCAGGAAAGGCCATCACGGCATCCGTGATGCGCATCAAAACGTTGTCCATCCTACCACCGAAATACCCGGCAAACAAGCCGATTATCACGCCGATCGGGGTGACCACCAGCTCGACGGCAATGCCGACGACGAGGGAGATCCGTGCTCCATACAGCACCCGGCTGAGCAGGTCGCGACCCAGCAGGTCGGTCCCGAACCAATGGTCACTTTGAGGGGGAAGCAGGCTGAGTCCCTGTACCCCTTCAGGGATCCGATACGGATCGTACGGCGCCAGCAGGGTGGACAAGAGCGCCATCAGGCCGAAAAAGAGAAGGATCAGAGAGCCGACAACGATCCCGGGTGACCATCGCCACTGCCCCGAGAAGAACCCCCGCACCGATCGTCCTGTGCCGCTGCGTTCGCGTTCCGACATGGACCGTGTCACTCTGTTAATCGCACTCGAGGGTCCACGAGTGCGTACGCGAGATCGACGACGAGATTCGCCCCGAGGTAGATGAGGGCGAACAGGAGCGTCGCCCCCAACACCACGGGGAGGTCGCGATTGCCCACCGCAGCGACCAGCAGGCGACCCAGCCCTGGCCAGGCAAAGACCGTTTCGGTGAGGGGTGCGCCGACCAGGAGGTCTCCGAGGCCGATCCCGGCGAGGGTCAGGATCGGCAAGATCCCGTTCCGAAGGCCGTGCTTCAAGATGACGACTCGCTCTGAGAGACCCTTGGCCCGCGCCGTCCGTACGTATTCCTGTCGGAGAACCTCGAGGAGAGCGCTCCGCGTCATCCGTGCGATGTAGCCCGACTGGAGTGCCCCCAGCGTCAGCGCGGGAAGCACGAGGTGGCCGAGGGCTCCATCCCCGTATCCGGAGATGGGAAACCATCCAAGCGAGACCGCAAAGAGCAGAATCAGCATCATGCCCAGCCAGAAGACGGGCGTCGAGATGCCGAGGAGCGAGAAGGTCATCATGAGGAGGTCCGCGGCGGTGTTATGTCGCACTGCCGCCACGGTGCCCGCCGCCATTCCGAGCACGATTGCCACCACCATCGCCGCAACCGCCAGCCGCACGGTCGCCGGGAGACGCTCGGCAAGGGTCTGACTCACCGGCCTTCCCTGCCGGTAGGAGTAACCCAAATCTCCGACGAGGAGCTTCCCCATATAGAGCACATAGCGATGCCATAGCGGCTTATCGAGCCCATATTCTGCCCGAATCCTGGCCATCACCTCTGGATCGGCGCGCTGCCCCATCATCGCCCGGACCGGATCCCCGAGGGCCACGTGCGTCAACAGAAAGATGATCAGCGTCACGCCAAAGAGGACCGGGACCGCCTGCCCGCACCTGCTGAGGAGATACCTCCTCACCGTTCCCCCCAAGACAGCGACTGTTTGGCTCTGTGCAGCCTGTAGTGACGACTGCCTTCTCCCCTCATCGCTCCAGGACCTCGCCGAAGAAGGCCAGCACCTTCTCCCTGTACTTCTTCGGGTCCCTCGCATAGGTCCCACCGTGACTGGCCCCCTCGATGATCCACAGCTCCGCTCGACCGGGCGGCGCGGCCTCATAGAGGAGGCGGGCGTGCTCGACAGGGATCTGTCGGTCACCCGCCCCATGAATAATTAGGATCGGCTGCCCAGCCCTGGTAATGGCCCGGCGAGGAGCGATCTCGCCGAGATCGACGCCCAGCAGGGACGCGTAGGATCGGATGAGCCAGACGACGGGGGCCTTGGTGACGCCAGGGAGGTAGCTGTAGACCGCCTCCACCATCCGTTCCATGTCGGCGAAGGAGGAATCCGCCACGATCCCCTTGAGGTCGGCGTCCTCGGCCAGGAGGAGGACTGCCGCCCCAAGAGAAAAGCCGAGGCCGCCGATCGTTTTCTCACCGCGCCCCCTGAGATACCGGATGGCAGCCTTGAGATCCTCCTGCTCTCGGTATCCGAGCGTGGTCATCCCCCCCTCGCTCTGACCAAAGAACCGAAAGTCGAACAGGAAGAGGTTATACCGGGGGTGGAGGAACTGAGCGAGGGGGAGCAGATCGCCCTTGTCGGCAGGATAGCCGTGGGTCACGATGATGGTACCTTTTGGCCTCGCGCCAGGGATATACCATCCTCGGAGCGTCAAGCCGTCTGCGGTGGGGAAACGCACGTCCTCATAGGGGAGCTTGAGATGCAGAGGGGTGATGTTGGAGTGAAACTTGAGGGGATGAATGGCTAACACAAACTGGACCGTTGCAAAGAGAAAGATCCCGACCGTGAGGGAGACGATAACCCTGAACAGCAGAGAAAGGGACGAACGTCTCACGCCCGTTCCGCGGCTATACGGGCTCGGATGCAGTCCGTCGCCCTGACTCGCTCCGGGTCCCCGTTGCCGAGCTTCCAATCGAGTCCCCTTCCCTCCCCCGTCCCGCGAGAAACCGGGTGACCATGCACACAATCCATCCGTTGCGCACTCATCCCGAGGCCATGATCTGTTGAATCATAGTCAGGGCACGCTCGACATCCGCCGGGGACACGTCCTTGTGGGTGAGACACCGGATCGACTCGGCGGAAATCTGGTGGACGAGGACTCGCTCTTCCCGGAGTCTTCGGGCGAGCGTCGCGGCGGTGATCGTGGGGTGCCGGACGGCGAAGATCACGATGTTCGTTTGCACACGCTTCAGATCGATCTCGATTCCCTCGATGCCACTCAGACCCTCGGCTAAGAGCCGGGCGTTGTCGTGATCTTCCTTCAATCGATCGACCATCGTTGCAAGGGCGACGATTCCGGCGGCCGCAATCACCCCTGCCTGGCGCATTCCACCTCCCAGGAGCTTTCGAAATCGTCTGGCGCGGTCTATGAAGGCCTGGCGCCCGACCAACAGGGAGCCAACGGGGGCGGCGAGGCTCTTTGACAGACAGAACATCACCGAATCGGCCCATCGCGTAAATGCCGTTGCCGGAACCTCCATTGCCATCGCCGCGTTAAAGATTCGAGCCCCATCGAGATGGACGGCCACGCCGGCATCACGGGCCAGCTCACTTATCTCCTGGAGGAGGGTCGGCGGATAGATCGTTCCCCCTCCCCGGTTGGTCGGGCTCTCGAGGCAGATGAGAGCGGTGCGCGGGGTGTGGAGGCTTTCCGGCCGGATCGCCTCGCGGACCTCCTGGGGGTCGAGGATACCATGCGTTCCCCTCAGGGTCCGGGTAAGGATCCCGGCGAGAAAGGCCGGTCCCCCGACCTCAAAACTATAGATGTGGCAATTCTCCTCGAGGATAACCTCCTCTCCCCTGGCCGCATGAGCCAACAGGGCAACCTGGTTCCCCATGGTCCCGGAGGGGACGAAGAGGGCCGCCTCCTTACCCAGGCGTTCTGCAGCCAGAACCTCCAGCCGCCTGACGGTGGGGTCCTCGCCATAGACATCATCTCCCACTACCGCGCCTCGCATCGCCTCCCGCATCGCCTCGGTGGGAGTGGTCACGGTATCACTTCTGAGATCGATGAAACGCTCGCCCCGATCCATCACCCTCCCTCCGTCTCCAGCCACACCATGCGCATCTGGACATTTCCGAGGGTCGGCGAGCTATCCATCGCCGAGATCTGCTCCCGGAGGCCCCTGACCCGGGGCTGGATCAGGACATCGGTGCTGTAGTAATGCAAGAAGATCCACGGGGCATCCTCAACGATGATCTTCTCCGCCTCTCGGTAGAGTCGCGTGCGTTCCAGGGGGCTCAGGCCTGCGTCGGCCCGGTCCAGGAGCGCGTCCACGCGGGAATTGGCGTAGCGGGAGAGATTCCCCTTGGATCCCCTATTGCGGCTGTGGAAGAGGACGGTGAGGAAGTTCTCCGGATCGGGATAGTCTGCCAGCCACCCGAGCCGGAACAGCTGGACATCCCCCCTGTCCAGCAGATTGAGGTAGGCAGGCCAGTCCATTTCTCGAAGCTCGACCGTCACACCGATCTCCCGAAGCATTCCCTGGACGAACTCGGCAATCTTTCGGTTGACCAGTCCGGTATTGTAATGAAACGTCAGGGATGGCAGGCCCTTGCCCCCCTCATGTCCCGCCTCGGCCAGGAGCCGGGTGGCGAGCGCTTTGTTGTAGGGGTATCCCTGCAGGTCTCGGTTATGCCCCATCATCCCCGGAGGAAGGATCGAGCGTGCCGGCACGACCCTCTTCTCGAGAATCACGGCGGCGACAGCCTCCTTGTCCACAATGTGGTTGAAGGCCTGTCGTAGTTTCGGGTTTCCCCGGAAAGGCGGTCTCTCGAGATTAAACTGAATGGCATTGATCCCCAGGGAGGGGCCGGAGAAGAGCGTGCGGCTCAACGTCGGGTCGTCCCGCACCATTTGAAAAAGGCCCGTGGGGATGTCGCTGTGGTCGAGACGTCCTGCCTTGAACTCCTGAAAACGGGTCATCTCATCCGGGATCACCCGAAAGACGATCCGATCCAGATACGGGGCACCCTGGAAGTAGTCCGGATTGGCGTCTAGGACCACCCGATCATCGTGTCGCCATTCGCGAAAGCGGAACGGCCCGGTCCCCATCGGGTGCGTGGAAAACTGCCGTCCCCAGCGCGCCGTCTCCTCTCTGGGGACGA
Source organism: Candidatus Methylomirabilota bacterium (assembly GCA_022615475.1). Classification (GTDB taxonomy): domain Bacteria; phylum Methylomirabilota; class Methylomirabilia; order Methylomirabilales; family CSP1-5; genus CSP1-5. Next base: position 10,600 of record JAKEGQ010000101.1, read on the forward strand.
CGCTGGCGGCCGGATAGGCCAAGAGGGCGAGGAAGGGGGCGAAGGGACGTTCGAGGGTAAGCTGCAGCCTGTGCGGCCCGAGAATCTCGATTCCCGCGAGCGTGCTGGCCTTTCCCGCCATGAATTCCCGTGCCCCCTGCAGCTTCTCCAGGATCCAGGTCCGCTCCGACTGCGTTTCCGGATGGAGTAGGCGCTCAAAGCTGTAGCGGAAGTCTTCGGCGGTCACGGACCGGCCGTTGTGGAATCGGACCTCGGGCCGGAGATCGAAGGTGTAGATCCGTCCGTCGCCGGAGACGACCCATCGCCTCGCAATGGCCGGCTGGACCTTGAGGTCCCGGTCGAGGCTGACGAGCCCGTCATACAGCTCGGAGGCGACCGCGTGGGAGACGGTATCGGTGATGTGGGCCGGATCGAGCGACGGTGGGTCCGACGGACCCAGGGTGTAGTGGTAGGTCCCTCCCCGCCGAGGGAGAGTTCCCTCCCCGAACAGCAGACTCGCCCAGAGGATCAGGCCGGCCGTGAAAAGGATCCGCTGCGCCATCGTTGAGCACGCACGTCCCGGCACTCTCTCGAGGGCGGGCGCGGTCCCCTGCCCCGGTCTGCGCATCTCTCAGCGGAGCTGCTCGAGCGCCCTGCCCATCCGCTCGCACCCCTCGCGGATCTGCTCCATGGTGAGGCAGTATGAGAGGCGGAGGTGCTTGTCACTCCCAAAATCGCCGCCCGGGACGGCCGTGACGCGGGCCTCCCGAATGAGATAGGCCACGAGATCGGTGGAGCTGTTGATCTTGCGCCCTCGGGCAATTTTTTTCCCGTAGAAGGCGGACACATTGGGAAAGGCGTAAAAGGCCCCCTGCGGCGGGACACATGTCATTCCCGGAATCCGTTGCAGGTGCTCCAGGAGATGGTGTCGTCGCCTATCGAACTCCACTCGCATCACCTCGACCGTCTCCTGCGACCCCAAGAGAGCGGCCACGGCCGCCTTCTGGCTGATCGAGGTCGGGGCCGAGGTGGAGTGGCTCTGGAGATCGATCATGGCCTTGATGATCTCCTTGGGTCCAGCCGCATACCCCAATCGCCATCCGGTCATCGCATAGGTCTTAGACACCGCACCCACGACAAAGGTCCGTGCCTTGACCTCCTCTCCCAAGGATGCGATGCTCACGTGCTTGACCCCGTCATACGTCAGTGTTTCGTAGGCCTCATCCGAGACAAGATAGAAATCCTTCTCCACCGCGAGTTCGGCGATTGCCTTGAGTTCCTCGGTCTCGATCACCGCGCCCGTGGGGTTGCAGGGGGAATTGAGGATCAACGCCTTCGTCCGAGGGGTCAGGACCCGCTCGATGTCTCTTCGCTTCAGGCGGAAACCCTCCTCCTCAGCGGTTGGCACAAAGACCGGGGTGGCCGCGGCCAGCCGGACCTGTTCCGGATACGTCACCCAGTACGGCACGGGAATGATGATCTCGTCTCGCTTATCGAACAGGACCATCGCCAGATTATAGAGGGCCTGTTTGGAGCCGGCACAGGCAATGACCTCGTCCCGGGTATATTCCAGTCCATTATCCCGTTTCAGCTTGGCGACCACCGCGTCCCGGAGCTGATCAGTCCCCGCGACCGCCGTGTACCGAGTGAATCCCTCTCGGATGGCTTGTATACCCGCCTCTTTGACGTGTTTCGGGGTCTCGAAATCGGGCTCCCCCCCCGCAAGGCTGATGACGTCGATGCCCTCTGCCTGCATCTGCTTCGCCAGGGCGGTCAGGGCGAGGGTCGACGAGGGGCTGATGCTCCGCACGCGTCGTGACAGGGCCATGTGTCCCTCCTTACCGTTTTCCCGATTTATGCTGGCGATACCTATCCCTGAGCATCCGTTCCGCAAGCGGAGATACCAAACCCTTCACGGTCCCACCGAGTAGGGCAACCTCCTTAACCAGCCGCGAGCTCAGGTAGGTATAGGCCTCGTGGGGCATCAGGAAGACGGTCTCGATGTCTTCAGCAATCCGGCGATTCATGAGGGCCATCTGGAACTCGTACTCGAAATCGGAGATGGCCCTGAGGCCTCGAATCACGACGGATGCCCCCTGCGTCTTCACATAGTCCACAAGGAGAGTATGAAAGGCATCAACCCGGACGCCCTGCATGCCCCTCACGGCATCCCGGATGATTTCCATCCGCTCCTCAAGCGTGAAGAGGGGACCTTTTTCGGCATTGCCGGAAACCGCCACGATCATCCGAGGAAAGATCTTTAGCGCGCGCTCCAGGATGTCTCGGTGCCCGTTCGTGAAGGGATCAAAGGTGCCGGGATAGACCGCCAGGACACTCTTCATTCTTCGACCTCCGGTGCGCTTGCGTAGAAACTCAACACGGTCTGGCCGTGTGCCCTTTCTCGGATCCGACGCAGACTCCCGATACACTCCGGAAGATTCTCCTTGACAAAGTGCTCGACGATCAGAACTCCATCGGGCCGGAGCAGATCTCCGGAGGCTACGACCTCTAACGTGCGACGAGCGAGGCCGGTCCCATAGGGAGGATCGAGAAAAATGATATCGAAGCGCTCCCGCCGACGGGCGAGACGCGGCAGGACACGTAGCACGTCACCGGCGAGCAACCGGCTCTGCCCCAACCCCGTCCTCTCGACGTTTTCCCGGAGAACGCGAAGGCAAGCCGGATCCTGCTCGAGGAACACGACCTCGGCACCGCCACGGCTCAGGGCCTCGATCCCGACCGCCCCCGATCCAGCGTAGAGGTCAAGAAACCGAACCCCCCGGACTGAGCTTCCGAGAATACCAAAAAGAGCCTCCCGAAGGTAGTCGGAAGTTGGACGGACCCCCTTCGTCTTCGGAACCTTGAGTTGCCGTCCTTTCGCCTCCCCTGCGATCACCCGCATATCAGCCGCTCTTTAGCAGTCAGCTGTCCGCCGTCAGCAAAGACTTACCTCCGGAAGCTGACAGCTGATGGCTGACAGCCGACAGCTGCTTTTATCCGACGGTGGCGAGCGCCAATGCCCCTTCCCACCGCTGCTCCACGGCAGCTCGGAGCAACGGGTGGCCCATGAGGTTGGGGTCCTCTTCCACCAGCCTGAATGCCTCCCGCTGGGCAAGGTCGAGGAGCCTCACGTCCCGAAGAAGATGGGCAACCTTGAGGTCTGGTACTCCCGCCTGCCGCGTCCCGAAGACCTCTCCTGGCCCCCTCAGCTCCAGATCCCGTTCGGCGAGCTGAAAACCGTCCGCCCACTCCACCATGGCCTGAAGTCTGGCCGCGCCTTCCTCGCTGAGGGTCCGGCCGTGCATCAGGAAACAAACCGCCTGGGCCTGGGACCGCCCGACCCTTCCCCGAATCTGATGCAGTTGTGTGAGGCCAAGGCGATCGGCATGCTCTACCACCACCACCGTCGCCCGCGGAACGTCCATTCCTACCTCCACCACCGTGGTGGCCACCAAGACCTGAATCTCCCCATTGCGGAAGGCGTGCATGACCCTGCGCTTTTCCGCCGTCCGCATCCGGCCGTGGACACAACCGATGCTGCTGTCACGAAGAATCCCTTTCTGGAGCTCGGCGGCCAAACTCGTTGCCGCCTTCAGATCGGCCTCCTCACTCTCTTCCACCAGGGGACAGATCACGTATGCGGCTCCTCCCCGTCGGACCTCCTCCCGCACAAACTCGTAGGCATGAAGGCGCATCCCCTCGGGGACAAGCTCGGTCTTCACGGGTTGCCGTCCTGGTGGCAGCCCCTCGATGATCGAGAGGTTGAGGTCACCGTAGAGCGCGAGAGCCAAGGTTCTGGGGATCGGGGTCGCGGTCATGACCAACGCATGCGGACGAGCACCCTTGGCAGCCAACTCCGCCCGTTGTTTCACCCCAAAGCGGTGCTGCTCGTCCACGACGATGAGACCGAGACGGTGAAAGGTGACCACCTCCTGCAGGAGGGCGTGGGTTCCGATGGCCACCTGCAGCTCACCCGCGGCAATAGAGGACCGAAGCCTCTCCCGTTCCCGTACGCTTGTCCCTCCGCTCAGGAGGCCGACCTGAATCCCCACAGGTTCCAGGACGGCCCGGGCCTTCAGATAGTGTTGCTCCGCCAGGATCTCTGTGGGCGCCATCATCGCACCCTGAAAGCCGCTTCCCACCGCATGGGCCATGGCCAGGAGGGCCACCGCCGTCTTCCCAGACCCCACATCCCCTTGCAGGAGACGCATCATGGGTCGAGGCCGCGCCATGTCAGCCTTGATCTCCTCCAGCACCCGCTCCTGGGCGGGGGTCAGATCAAATCCCAGACGTGCTCGCACGGCCGTTTCGATGCCCGGCGCCCCCGCCATGGCGGCCGCCACATCCGCCTCTGCCGCCCGACGCATGCGGGCCACGCCGAGGCTCAATAGCAGGAGGTCATCGAAGGCGAGGCGCCTCTTCCCCGCCTCCGCGTCCTCCATCTGCTCGGGAAAGTGGATCGCCCGGAGAGCCTCGGGAAGGGCCATGAGGCTGTGACGATGGAGGATCCCGTGGGGAAGGAAGTCTTGAACATGCGGACCCCATGCTAGGATGAAGTCTTTCATAAAGCTCCGAAGCCACCGTTGAAACAGTCCATTAGCCAGGGGATACACCGGGACGATGCAGCCCGTATGAGTCTGGCCTCCATCCTCCCATGCCTCGTAATCCGGATTCACCATTTCGAACCCCGGGCCCCAACTCACTTTCCCCGACAGGATGACCCGGTGACCGGGGTGGAACCGCTGCTTGAGGTACGGTTGATGAAACCATTTGCCGACTAACATCCCGGTCCCGTCTGAGAGGACGACCGACAGGATCTTGAAGCCGCGGCGGGTCGAGGTGACTGCCGTCTTCTTAACCTCTCCCACCACCGTTTCCCGAAGGCCCGCCCTCAGATCCCGGATCGGCCGAAGAACTCTTCGATCCTCGTGTCGGAGAGGCAAGAGGTAGAAGGCGTCTGCCACGGTCCGCACCCCCATTCGAGCAAGGGCCTGAGCCCGCTTCGGTCCTACCCCCTTGAGGTACTGCACCGGCATGCTGAGATTCGGGGCGTGCGGGCCTGAAGAAATTCCTTGCCTTTTCATGGGACTTTCAGTAGTCTCCCTCGCGTTCGGTGGGCGGCAGTGCTCACCGTCGAGGAGAGGGACCAGTGGCCAAGATGAAGCGTGCGTGCGATATATGTGGGAGGGGTCCAAAGGTAGCTCACCGGATCAGTCACGCCCATAACGTGAGCAAACGGCGACAGCTCCCCAACATTCACCGGGTCCATGCGCTGGTCAACCGAATGCCGCGCCATATCCACGTCTGTACCCGATGCCTCCGCTCCGGCAAGGTGCAAAAGGTCAGCTGAGCAGCGCTGAACGCTGCAGTTCAAAATTCAGGGTTCATAGTTCATGGTCAGACCCGAACCCCCTCGCCTTTCTTCTATGAACCATGAACGCTGAACTCTGAACCGTCTAGTGGCTCCGCATGCGCTCGACACCCATGACACCCTTGACCCGCCGGATCGCCTGCATCGCCCCCTGAAGCTGTTTCAGATCGAAGACCTCCAGAACGAAGGTGTTGAGTCCCCGCCTCTCCTCGGTGACCTTGATCTCCGCTTGGGCAATGTTCGCGTTGGTTGAAGAGATGGCGCTGCTGATCTCCGCCAAAAGCCCTGGGCGGTCCTCCCCGATCGTCACCTTGATTTTCACCTGATGCGGGACCTTCGTTCGTTCGTCCCAGTGGACCCGGATCTGTCGCTCGGAATCGTATCCGAAGGCCAGCACGTTGGGACAATCGGCGGTGTGAATAGTCAGCCCCCGTCCCCTCGTAATGAAGCCGATGATGTCGTCTCCGGGGAGGGGGTCACAACACTTGGCAAAGTGGAGCAGGATATCATCCACCCCATCGATGTGGATCCCCTCCTCCGCCGCCTTGACCGGCACCCTCCTCCCCTTGCTCTCTTCCTCCACCATCGCCTGCGCCTGTTCGGGCGGGAGCAGTTTGAGCGCCACCTGACGAGGAGAGATCTTGCCGAAGCCGATAGCCGCGTACAGTTCCTCTTCGCTCCCCATCTTGTATTGTTCCAAGACCTGCCCCACGGCCTCGATCTTCGACGATGACGGACCTGCCCTTGCGAACTTCCGAAACTCTCGCTCCAAGAGCTCTTTCCCCAACGTGATGGACCGAACCCGCTCCTCATTCTTGATCCAGGCCTTGATGCGGCTGCGCGCCCTCGAGGTCCTGACGATCTTGAGCCAGTCCCGACTCGGATGCTGTGTGGCGGCGGTCAGGATCTCCACAATGTCCCCGTTGCGGAGTTCGTACCGGAGGGGAACGATTCGCCCGTTGACCCGCGCCCCGGCACAACGGAGGCCGATGTCGGTGTGAATGCTGAAGGCAAAGTCGATGGGGGTGGCCCCCCGGGGCAGTCCCTTGACATCCCCCTTTGGGGTAAAGACATACACCTCTTCCGGAAAGAGGTCGATGCGCAACGTGTGCAGAAACTCCCGACTATCTTTCAGATCCCTGCCCCAATCAAGCAACTGCCGCAGCCAGACGAAATTCCTGTCGTCTTCATCGAGGGTGGCCCTTCCTTCTTTGTAGGCCCAGTGGGCGGCGATGCCCTCCTCCGCCGTCCGGTGCATCTCCTCGGTCCGGATTTGGATTTCGGTCGGGTCTCCCTTGGGGCCAATCACAGTCGTATGAAGGGACTGATACATGTTGGATTTGGGGACGGCTATGAAGTCCTTGA